>JAEETC010000093.1 GCA_016286585.1 Prevotella sp.
CAAGGTTGAACGACCAACGGTGAATATCGCGGTAGTAGTCTTCGAGGTAGGGATTGTTGTCGACCGACTCAAAGCAGGCCTCCCACCCATAGTGACGGGCGAGCAACTGGGTCAGCGTGGACTTTCCACTTCCGATATTTCCTGCTACGGCGATATACATTGGTTAGATGCTGTTTCAGACTGCAAAGATACACTTTTTCTTTGAATTTCCACACGAAATAAGACAAAAATCCGAAATCATTTGCCTATCTAACCGTTTCATTCAGATTACGTCTGAGGAAAAAGGCCTTGGTAGCGAGGAAGAAACAGGCGACACCCGAGGCATTGACCAGCACGACCGTCCAGAAAGCGGCGGCATAGCCCAGGAACTCGGCAATCACACCTCCCACAAGAATGCCAAGGCCCATACCGATGTCCCAAGAGATGAGGATGGTGGAGTTGGCAGTACCCCGCTGGCTGTTGCTGGCCACATTGATGGTCATGTTCTGGAAGGCGGGCCACATGTGACCGTTGCCCAAACCGATGAGGAGGGCAGAGCCGTAATAGCCGATAATCATTGACCATTGAACATTGACCATTGAACATTTTGCCAGAGTCGGCATTAATATAAATAAGGTGTAGCCGATGAGGGAGATAACCATCCCCTCCCCTGCATTATGGGTAACACGACCCTGACGGAGGGCCTTACCGCCCTGAAGCCGTGAGAGAATAAGGCCGATGGAACAGAGCATGAAGTAAGCACCTGTGCCGCCCGTGATGCCCATCACCTCCTTACCATAGATAGCCAGGTAGTTGCTCAGCACACCGAAGCTGAACCCGAATGCCACCATATTCACTCCCAACAGCCAGCCTCGCACCAGGAAGAAACGGTCGAGGGAGAGTTTCGACTTAGGACGAGCCATCTCTCTCGCAGACAGGCTCACCGTAGAATCCACGAGCCATCCCACACAAGCCACGACAAGCGCGAGCCAGAACAGCAGTTCAAAACTATGCGAATAGCGGTAGATGAAGATGCCGATGGTGGGTGCCAATGCCATCGCCAGGTTGTTACTCAACCCATAGTAGCCGATGCCTTCCGTCCGCCGGCTGGATGGCAGCACGTCGATAGCCACCGTGGAGTTTGCCACGGTAAGGGCACCAAAGGGTCCGCCATGAAGTGTCCGGACAATCATGAACAGCAACAGTGTGGATGCAGCCAGATAGCCGGCAAAGAAGATGGCAAAAGCGCCGAAACTGATCATCAGTACCGTCTTTCGAGGAAAAGAGTCAACGACATAGCCACTGAAGGGGCGGAACAGCAAGGCCGTGATGGTATAGCCCGACAACACGAGCCCTATCACGTCCTTCGTCGCCCCGAAGTGCTCGCTCAGATAGAGCGGCAGCAGCGGTGTCAGCACGTAGAAGGCGAAGAACAGCGTGAAATTCGCCGTCATCACCTTGCAATAGTTTCTATTCCAAAGTCTTTCCATCTGTTCCTATTTCTCTATCAATTTGTACTCCTTACCTGTGCCCACACGACGGCATTCGAACGAGAACTGGCTGTCGTTCAGTGCGTTACCCATAGCCGTATTGCTGGTCTCGGGGTCGAACGATGCATAGCAATTGCCGAGTATCTCCTTCATCTCGTCGATGCTGAGCCAACGGGCATCCTCCGAGGGCTTAGGCTTACGGAAGGTGGCGGCAATCATCTCTTCGAGGGTGTAGAGCTGCTGATAAGGCTCGTTCTCCTTGATCAGCACCTGAATCTCATCATCCTTTAACCAAAACCGTTCTTTATTATTAAATAGGTATAGGGCCTGTGCGAAGAGCTGTCGATGGTTCAGCGAGTCGTCGTAGTCGATATGTCCCGTCACGCCGACACAGACGAAACGGCGGCTTCCCGTTGGATCCGTCAGCGGCTTGCGCTTGTTGGTGGTGCCGATGAACGAGGTGTAGCGGCGATACTGCTTGATGGTCTTGCCGTAAGGCGGACGGAACTTCACATCAGCCGACGACAGCAGATACTTCAGCACCACCTGCTGGCCCTTCGTGGTCTTGTCGAACTCATCGATGTTGATGAGCGCAAACGAGGTGAGTGCGATGTTCAGGTCGAACTCATTCTTGAAGTTGATCTTGTCGTTGTAATAGTCGCGCAGTTCCGGCGGCAGGATGATCTTGCAGAAGCGCGTCTTTCCACAACCCTGACGTCCAATCAACAGCGGCACAAGGGCATTGCCCGTCAGCTGTTTGTCGCTCTCCCGCCACTGGGCCACCATACCCGTCAGCCACATCTTGAGATACTTCTCCCAATGCGGCTGTTCCGTCGGCACCCTCGCTGCAAGGTCTGCGATGTAGTCGTGGCCGTCCCACTCCGGCAGTTTGTCAAGCCAGGTGTTCACAGGGTCGTACTGCTCGATACGGGTGGAGTCGATAAAGCGGTTCACGTTCTTGTCCCACGCCTTCAGGCCCAGCTCTACCGCCCTGAGTGTCATGTCGTTACGCACTTCTTCTGTCAACGGCTTGTAGGTCTGATCGTTACTGAACTTTTCGCGATACTCGGCCACACCCGTCAGCAGATTCTTGCGCATGTCGAAGTTGGCATTCAGGAATATCTCCGTCCGCATGGCCTGGATGGTCTCATCAGGCACGCTTCTGAGGGGCTTGAACTTGTGTTTCGCCATATAGTCCTCCTGCTGGGTGACGGCATAGACAGCGGCAAACACGTTCTTCACCAGCATCTCGTCTCTTGCCAGCACGGGGTGCAACAGCGTCAGACCTTGAGCATGCGCCATAGGGATGCCCTCATCGAGACAAGCCTTCGCCACCTGCATCAGCAACTCCATCTCGCGCTCTTCATCAGGCAGGTCGAAATAGCGTCCCAGCACATTGTTCACGATGGCGAGCCAGTTCAGATGATAGGTCCTGACGATGGTGCGCCCAGGCATCAGGCTGTCACTCTCATTGCTGATGCTGACGGGTTCCTGCTGTTCAGCTTTCTTCGTATCGGCCAGGAAGGCGCGAGACTCCGGATGGTAGTACATCTCAGGATCGGCACTCAGATAGACCGTCCTGTCGAGCCGAGGCTCCAGATAGGCGATGTCCATCTGAAACTGGTTCTGATAGGCCAGTCGCGCCGTATGATATAGATTAAGGTGGAACTGGCGGATGTCATCCTCCGTCGTGGGCAGATTGCCCTCGAACAGCTCCCCTCGGCAAACGATCTTCACGCTCTTGCCCGATCCGCCGAGAAATGCCATCAGCGTCTCAGGCATCTTAGCAGCCAGATTCCTCAATCTGACAGCCTCCTCATATTGAGACAGGTCATTCAGTTCCAGCACCACCAGACCGTTATAACCAATCATCCGTCGCTCCTTGTTCCTATTCTCATACTCTGCAGCGAAACAAATGCGGGGCAGACCAATCTCCGGCTTGAATCCAGTTACCACCTGTCCGTCTTCCTGTCGTCTGGGCCTCATCAGGTGATACACTTCACGGACGCGCCTCACCTCCTTCGCGGTAGCTCCCCCTTTGATGAACTTTGCGACTTCAGACACCTCCAGGCGATTGATCACCTCCTTGTTTTTGCTGATTTTCAGTAGTGTTATCTTCATAATCAAAATACAATCTATAAAATTACTGCAAAGATACACTAAATCTTACGAAAAACGAAATAAATAAAGAGGAATCTTGCAATATTAACATACACTAACTTTACACTAATCATTCACTAATCATACATTAAACATACACAAATCAAAATATGTCGCACCCTAAAAATAAAGTGCATGTTGAATGTATGTTAAGTGTATGTTGAATGAATGTTTAGTGCATGTAGTATTACTACTATTTTGCTGATAGTCAAATGAAAACAAAACATATAGTGTATGTTCAATGCAATAATAATATTATGAATATCAAACTAACAATACTCATATTTCCGCAGCAGCAAGCGATCTCCAGTATACAAATTTGTAAACATATTTCAAAACCCAATTCCTTTCGCCCATCATATTATATCTATTTGATTTTCAATACCTTACCAACGGCAATTTTAGGGCTAAGGAAACTCGGACTTTCAAGGCAGGAAACTCCGACTTTCCTGCCTTGAAACTCCCAGAAAGGTGCCTACTTTCTCAAACAAAGTAGCGTGGTAATACATTTTGTAAAACAATTTAACCAAAATTCTTCTTTAAAGAGAGGGCTATCCGTATATTTTTCGATAAGTGGCCATTTCCCAAATGGAAATAGCCACTATTTGAACATACGACAGAGGCGAGTATTTCTAAAAAGGAAACAGTCGATAATATAGGAACTATGTTTATTCGTTCCCCTTTTTCATTTTCGTTGCTTACTTGTTCTATTGTTCGACTTTAAAACATATAGCAGGCGAAAAAGCGGAACGTTACATCTGGAACTGATGTTTTTTGTGAAAGAATGACAAAAAAATAAAGTTTTGTGGGGATGTTTGCTGGTTTTTGCTGGAAATTTTATAAATTTGCGGCAAACATCAATAATTTGTTGCTAATGGCTAAAGATATTAATCGTATCAAAGTGGTTCTCGTGGAACAGAAGAGGACGGGCAAATGGTTGGCCGAGCAGATGGGCAAGGATCAGGCGACCGTCTCAAAGTGGTGTACCAACACGTCTCAGCCCGATTTGCCGACGCTGACGAAGGTTGCAGAAATCCTTAATGTGGATATCAAGGAACTGCTGAACTCAACGAAATGATTAGAACTATCAATATAAAAATGAAGATATGATTGTATTTATTGATACGGAGGTGAATCCGCAGACAAAGAAGGTGGCGGATTATGGAGCAATTAGGGAGGATGGTGCAGTATTGCACTCTCATTCCAAAGCTGACTTCGATGCTTTCGTTTCAAGATGTGATACGGTGTGTGGGCACAATATCATCAACCACGACTTGAAATATACTTCATTGAGGGAAAATCCTTTGATTGTTGATACGCTATTCCTTTCGCCGTTGTTGTTTCCCAAGCGACCGTATCATCATCTGGTAAAGGATGATAAATTGCAGGTGGACGAACTGAACAATCCGGTAAATGATTCCATGAAGGCTCGTGACTTGCTTAATGATGAGGTGGCAGCCTGGGATCAGTTGTCTGATAACAGACGGGAAATCTACTATTATCTGCTGAATGAAACGCGAGAGTTCGGAGGATTCTTCAAGTATATCAGTTATTCGCCCAATGTCAGTTGGTTATCATCAATATTTGCATCCAAGCCAGATTGGAGACAATTGATCTTAAGAGAATACGACAGAAAAGTATGCAGTCATGCAGACTTTGAGACCTTGGTCAAACAGTATCCCATTGAGTTGGCCTATTGCTTGGCTGTAATCGGTGCTGACGATATCTTTTCCATTACTCCAGCATGGGTGATACGAAACTACCCGCAGGTGGTGAATGTGATGAACATGCTGTGCAACACGTCTTGTGGAGATTGTGAGTATTGTCATCAGCGCTTGGATGCTCATTACGGGCTGAAGGAGTTTTTTGGTTATGATCAGTTCCGCATCTTCGATGGTGTCCCTATGCAACAACAGGCTGTGGAATCCGCTATTCGAGGAGAATCCTTGCTAACAATATTTCCTACAGGTGGTGGTAAGAGTCTCACGTTCCAATTGCCTGCTTTGATGGCAGGACGGAATACGCATGGGCTAACAGTCGTCATTTCGCCTCTACAGTCGTTGATGAAAGACCAGGTGGACAACCTTGCTGCTCATGGTATAAGTGACACTGTGACCATCAATGGGCTGTTAGACCCTATCGAACGCGCTACTGCTATTGAACAAGTGGCCGATGGAACCGCCAATCTGCTATACATCGCTCCTGAAATGTTGCGCAGTAAGACCATTGAGCGGTTGTTGATGGGGCGCAGTGTAGTACGTTTTGTGATAGATGAGGCACATTGTTTTTCTGCTTGGGGCCACGATTTCCGTGTGGACTATTTGTATATCGGTGATTTCATTCACCAATTGCAGGAAAAAAAACATCTGGACCAGCCCATTGCTGTTTCTTGTTTCACAGCGACAGCCAAACAAAAAGTAATCAGTGATATTTGCGACTACTTCAGAGTAAAGTTGGGATTAGAACTGAAGGTGTTTGCTGCCAATGCAGAGCGTAAGAACCTACGTTACTCCGTGCTTCATGCTGATACAGCTGATGAGAAATACAATTTGTTGCGCTCACTGATTCTTGGTCATAACTGTCCCTCGATAGTATATGTGTCACGTACCCGACGCACTCGCGAATTGTCACAGCACTTGGTCAATGACGGCATACGAGCCTTGCCATTTAATGGAAAGATGGAGGCAGCCGAGAAGGTGAAAAACCAGAATGCTTTTATGAGCGGTGAAGCACAAGTGATTGTTGCCACATCTGCTTTTGGCATGGGCGTTGACAAGAAAGATGTGGGATTGGTAGTACACTATAACATCAGCGACTCATTGGAGAACTATGTGCAGGAAGCAGGCCGCGCTGGACGAGATCCACAGATGCAGGCTGAATGTTTTGTGCTGTATGCTGATAGTGATCTCGATAAGCATTTCATTCTCCTCAATCAGACGAAACTCAGCATCAGTGAAATTCAGCAGGTATGGAAGGCCATCAAGGATCTTACAGCTAAGCGGGATAAGGTAAGTTGTTCGCCATTAGACATAGCTCGTCAAGCTGGATGGGGAGACGAAATAGATGACATCGAGACTCGCGTGAAAGCAGCTATCGCAGCTCTCGAGGATGCAGGATTCATACAACGTGGCAGTAACTCACCGCACGTATTCGCAACAGGCATTGCCGTGAAGAATATGGATGAGGCCCGTCGCAAACTGTTGATTTCTCCTCTGTTTGACGAACAGTCGCGTGAGGAAGCAGCCCGTATCATCAAGTCGCTTATAAGTGCCCGTGCAACAGCAGAAGGTCGAGGAGCTGAAGCTGAGAGTCGGGTAGACTATCTTGCTGATATTCTTGGGATGAGTAAAGCTACTGTCATCAGGAATATCAACCTGATGCGCCAAGATGGTCTATTGGCTGATAACCGCGATATGCAAGCATGGATTACCAAGAGTACGACTTTGAGGAACCTTGATGCCATGTTGCGACTGGAGAAGTTTATGTTACAGCAGTTCTCCGAAGAGTCACGTCGGTTTAGTTATAAGGAATTGAATGAGGAGGCTCAGAAGACAGGAATGACTTATTCCAATGTCAAACGTCTGAGGATGTTACTGCACTTCATGACGCTGAAAGGATATATCTACAAACAAGAGCATAGTATTACGGGATACGTCAATGTAAGACTTCAGTCATCCAAGGAGGCGACAAGCTCTCGATTCGAACGACGGATGGATATTAGCAGGTTTATTGTGGATCGTTTGAGTGCTCAGAAGGATGATAGTAAGGATACTACGCTTGTTAACTTTTCCGTTGTGGAACTACTTCAGCAATTCGTTGCCAGTCGGCAGGAAACAATGTTTACCGACAATGAGAAGCCCACAATCGCTGACATAGAGGAAGCATTGCTTTATCTTACAAAAACTGAGTTGGTGAAAATTGAAGGAGGTTTTATAGTCCTCTATAATACCATGCAGATTGGTCGTATTGCAGATCGTCGCACACGATATGGCAAGGAACAATATCGTTTGTTGGACGAATTCTATAAACAACGAATCCGACAGATTCACATCGTAGGTGAATATGCCAATTTAATGGTGCGCGACTACAATGCAGCACTTCGTTTCGTCAATGACTATTTTACATTGGATTTTCGAAAGTTCATCAATCAGTATTTCAAAGAAGAACGTCGGGCCCAGATAGATCAGAACATTACTCCCGCCAAATACAACAAACTCTTTGGGGAGCTCTCCAACCGCCAATGTGAGATTATCGATGATAAGGAGTCGAAATATATTGTGGTAGCAGCAGGACCAGGAAGCGGAAAGACGCGTGTGTTAGTGCATAAGCTGGCTTCATTGTTGTTGCTGGAGGATGTAAAACACGAGCAATTGCTGATGCTTACGTTCTCAAGAGCTGCGGCAACAGAGTTCAAGAAACGACTCATAGATTTGGTGGGTAATGCTGCACACTATGTGGACATCAAAACATTCCATTCCTATAGCTTTGACCTTATTGGTAAACAGGGAAGTTTGGATAAGGCGAAGGATGTGGTACGTCTTGCGGCAGAGATGATAGAAAATGGTGAGGTGGAAGCATCGAAGATAGCAAAGAGCGTGCTTGTCATTGATGAGGCGCAGGATATGGGACAGGATGATTTCCGTTTGGTTCTGGCTCTGATGCGACAGAATGAAGAAATGCGAGTTATTGCTGTGGGTGATGACGACCAAAATATTTATGGTTTCCGCGGCTCGGACTCACGCTATATGCAATCGCTTGTCGAGCAGGATGGTGCCAAACTTTATGAGATGACAGACAACTATCGGTCTGCCAAAGCGGTAGTTGATTGTGCCAACCGCTATGTACAGCGGATTCCCGGTCGTCTAAAGCATACTTCTATCCAATCTGCGACAGGGGAAGTTGGCAGAGTGATGACCTTGAAATCACTTTTGGATGCAGAAATAAAAGTGGAGGGAAGTACTGCTATATTGACTCGTACCAATGAGGAAACAATGCAGGTGGCTTACGAGATAGAGCAGCGAGGTTTACATGCGACAATCGCTCAATCAATGGGAGGCTTCCGTTTTGGAAATCTTGCGGAAGTTCGCTACTTCCTTAAACAGCTTGGTGGGAAAGACGAGGTGACCATATCGAAAGAAAAGTGGAATGAGGCCAAACGGCGTACATTGGAAACCTATGCGTCAAGCACTTGTCTCAGTATTATGCAGCATTTCTTTTCAGACTTTGAGATAACTCATCAATTCTATTATCGCAGTGACTTGCATGAATACATCTTCGAGTCGAATATTGAGGATTTCATTACTGCTGATGATAAGTCTGTGTTTGTGAGCACCATTCATAAGGCTAAAGGGCGCGAGTTTGATACCGTTTATCTCTTGTCGCCAATTCCAGATGGGAGGGATGTCAATGATATGCGAGCTTATTATGTGGGACTTACTCGGGCAAAACGTAATCTTTATTTGGTTACGAATCCTCCTACCGAGTATTCCTCGATATCAATAGCATTGAATATGCGTGATGTTTGGCTTGATTTCTTTAAGGGACGCAAGGATATAGTGCTTCGCCTCAGGGGTGGTGATAGCCTGCAATACAAAGACGGATACCTACTGAATGAACAGGGAACCAATGTTGCAGCTTTGTCTGTTTCTGGCAAAGACAAGCTGAAAGCGTGGATGAATAAAGGCTATGAAGTGACAAGCGTGAAGGTAAGTTATACTTTAGCATGGAGGCCTCAAGACTATAACGTAGAATACGCCGTTTGTTTGGCGAATATGGTTTTATCTAACAATGGAAATCCCACAGAAAAAACACGCCACAATAATACAGCTCCATGATAAATCAATAATCTGTCAAGAAACTGTTTACAGACAAAAATGATGAATATAAAAATAGTCCATCTAAGGAATTTTCTTGAGAAACTTGATGTTATCAGGAAACGATATGAGGATATTGAGGCTCGAAAAGATCAATTCAATATCTTCACAGCAATGCTTGATGAATCAGACGAGGTGAATTTACATTCTCAGTTTATCTTCTCACTTCTCAATTTCAAAACAGGCAATGAGTATCGCTATCTAAATGCCTTCCTGAAATGTGTTGATAGCTCTTTCGAATACAACATGAATTCGTTGGAAATTCATAAGGAGTTGCATGATATTGACATCTTGCTGATGGACAAGTCAACGAAGCGAGCTGTCATTATTGAAAATAAAATCTATGCCCCCGACAGTAATCATGAGAATGAAGGGCAGCTAGAGAAGTACTACAGGATTGTCATTGAAGAGGAGAAGATACCTGAAGACAACATCGAAGTGTATTATCTTTCTCTCAACGGGCATGAACCTTCTGCGGATAGTGTTTCCACAAGAAACAAGTATCCTAAGTTGGGCGAGAAGGTCCTGTGCATCTCTTATCCCAATGAAATCGTCAGATGGTTGCAAGGATGTATGCCGTTTGTTTATGACAAGCCCTTTCAACGAGAAACCATTATACAATACATTAAATTGATAGATGATATGACTAATAATGTTGATATAGAAGAGAGAGTTGAAATAAAGAAATTGATTGGCGAATCAAAGAGCAATTTAGAAAGCGCCAAGCTCCTCATTGACAACGTCAAACATTTACATTGGCATACTATAGCCGATTTCTGGAATGGTTTGGTGGCGGCTTTAGAAAAGAATGGCTATGAAGTATTGCAGACACCAACGGAAGAGGACTTTTCTGACATCGCTCACGGTAGCAGTAGAAAGAGGAATAATGCAAGTCTTTCGATTGAAATCAAAACGTCATTACCCTTTATCGTGCAGATCGAAGAATATTCTGACGACTCATTGTATTTTGGTGTAGGGAATGATCAGAAGCTCCCCAAACAATATGTTCAGGCATTTGAGACACTAGTAGCAAATGATGAGGATTACGAAGATGATGAGAATTGGTTTATATGGAAATACCCATCAATACCAGAAGATGAGATTATTGATTCATGGGATATTAATAATGATGCTACCTTCCATCTTATTGATGATAGTTTCCGTCAGCGAATTACTGCTATAATCATTGATGACATTACCAAATTCATCAAAGATGTTGAGGATTGCATGAAAGCTGCGGAAGAAAATAGATTATGAAACACATAGAAGTAGTAGCAGCGATAATCCGCAAAGGAGATAAGATTTTCGCCACCCAACGAGGGTATGGCGAATGGAAAGACTGGTGGGAGTTTCCTGGCGGGAAGATGGAGGAAGGGGAAACGCCGGAAGAAGCGCTCGTGAGGGAGATCTGCGAGGAACTATCTGCGGAGATCAGCGTGGATAAGTTTCTTTGTACGGTGGAGCATGATTACCCGAAGTTTCATCTCACCATGCATTGCTACCTTTGCTCGCTGGTGACTGAGGCGCTGCATCTGAATGAGCACGAGGCTGCGAAGTGGTTGGCAAAGGATAAGTTGGATAGCGTGAAGTGGTTGCCAGCGGATGTAAAAGTGGTGAAGGCGCTAATGAATAAAACGTTATAAGTCAGTTTAACTTTTTCCCTCGTGGTTTGGAGCTTTTTTCTCCTTGCCGTTCGGAACTTTATTTTCACGATGCCTTCAGAAGGTTCTTGCTTAATGCAAGCGGCAAAGGCACAACAACAGGTATCAGGGGGATTTCCCCACCATCTTTAGGGTTTCGTACCCTTGCAAATAGGAATAATCCTTTTGAAACCTCGCTGAATCAGCGTACTTTTGCAATGTGAATCAGAACATAGGAGTCTGACACAGAACGAAAGTTGAACAATTTAAAAGAAGAAGATTATGAAGAAGATTAATAAAGTGATCGCAATCATGATGATGATGAGCATCACATTCGCAATGCCAGCAATGGCCGGTAATAATAAGAAGAACGACAAGAAGCATGATGTCGTTGTAGTGAATAACGACAAGAAGGACTCGCACTTCGACAAAGTTGATAAAAAGACTAGTCACTTCGATGCCCACAAGACCCACGCCTATCGTCCTGACGTGAAGACCTGCACCATCAAGGTGAGCCGTCACGACTCTCACAAGAAGGTTGTGGCCAAGGTCGAGAATTTGAAGGGCGTGATGGACACCAACTGGAATCCCCGCACCCGTGAGTTGACAGTCCGTTACGATGCTAATAAGACTTCAGCCCGCAACATCAAGCACTTCATGGCATAACTGTTTGCCATTCCATATATAATCCAAGAGGCCCCGGCTTGCATTTCTGCAGGTCGGGGATCCATTGTAGTGGTAAAGATCGAGGCAGAGTTTGTATCTCAAATTAAGGGCAACGACCATATTGCAGGCCGTACTCGTATCGTTAAGATTGGCAACAAGAGTTTTCATCTGGAGCAAGATGTTATCGACAGCGACACACATGAAGTGAAGAGTCGCTGCCTTTCAGTGATGGTGCTCTATGATTTGGAACGTCAGCAGACCATTCCGCTTCCTGACGAATGGCGCAAGGCCATCACCGACTATGAAGGACTGGAAAATTCAGTCCAATAATCTATT
>JAEETC010000313.1 GCA_016286585.1 Prevotella sp.
CCGCGCTGCACCCTTGCCGTTGGGGTGGATGCCGTCGGTGAGCATCAGTTCCTCACCGCCTTCGAAGAGGCTATGGCGGTCGATGAGCTTCAGACCGTACTTCTTGGCTACCTCATACTGGATGGGGATGATGTAGTTGGCGATGATCGAATCGTTGATGTCCCAAGAGTCCTTCTCGGCACAGATGGGAGTACAGAGCCAGATCTGTGGCTTGTTAGGGAGCAGTGTGGTAATCATCTGCTCGAGATCCTTGCGGAACTCGTCGCCATACTTCCAGTTGATGCCTTTCGAATCGTTGGTGCCCAGTTTGATGATGACCACATCGGGCTTGAAGGCTTGTGTATCCTTCCAGGCGAGCTCGTTCATATAGGGCTGATTACCCTTGTTGAGCATCGTACGCCCGCTCACACCGAAGTTCTTCACCCAGTACTTATCACCCAGCTTCTTCTGCAGCAAGGCGGGATAGCCGTAGGCTGTAGCCATATCGATGCCGTGTCCGTCGGTGATGCTGTTGCCGATACAGGCCACACGGATGGCGTCGGGCTTGGGTGACTGACGGGCTTTCAGCCAGTTGCCGATATCGGTGAGCAGCTGGTCGTGATACTTGAACCAGGGGCCGAAGCCGAAGCCGTGATCGCCCGTAGGATAGACGTACATCGCGCAGTCGTTGCCTGCCTGGCGCATGGCCTTGTAGTACTCGAGGCCGTTGGTGACGAAGGGCACGAGGCGGTCGTCGCTGGCAGTGATGATCAGGGCGGGAGGCGTCAGATGGCGGCGCACGGCATTCATCGTCGAGAAGTCGCGTACGAGCTCAGGATCCTTCAGACCGTCCTCGCCGAGGAAATTGATGCACGACCACTTGTGGGACACCTCAGGAACCATCGAGATGACGGGATAGAAGAGGATGGAGAAATCGGGGCGCACGTCGAAGGGGGCGTGGGTAGAGATGACTGAGGCGAGGTGACCACCAGCCGAGAAGCCCATGATACCGACGTCGTGAGGATTGATGCCCCACACCTGTGCCGAGTCGCGCACGATGCGGATGCCCTGCATCACGTCGCCCATCGGCTTCGTGCGGTCGCCCTGAGGCAGACGGTAATTCACCACGAAATAGGCAATGCCCTGCTGATTCATCCAGCCAGAGGCGAGCGTACCCTCGTGAGTATTCGATAACATGGAGTAGCCGCCTCCTGGTACGCCCACAATGGCTTTGCCCGAAGGGGTCTCTGGCAGGAAGCAAACCATCTGGGCCTTGCCGTCGGCTGTCAGGTCCAGCGTAAATTGTCTCGCAGTCTGTGCCTGTGTTCCCATACTGAGGAGCATCAAGGCGAATATCATCAGTTTTTTCATATTGGTTGTTGATAATAATTAGTTGGTTATTTGTCTATCTTTTCAGCAGGAAGGCCTGTATCTCGCGGCTGATGGCCCGGTCGTAGTCGTAGAGATCGGGCCAGAAATCCACAACGCCTGTCTCAGGATTGGGGAAGGCCGTGAAGTAGAGGATATGGACGGGCACCTTGGGTGCGACATCCGAATAGGTCATCAGCCGGAAGGGTCGCGGATCTTCGGCGTGTTCCTCCAGCCAGTCTTTCCCTCGCTGGGATTCAGGACGGATATCCATCGAGATGCGTATGCGGTCGAGGGTCCACTCGTCGGCCTCGGGCAGGAGGAAACAGGCGAGATCGAAGGGTTTCTGCACACGCACGCAACCATGCGAGAGGGTGCGGCGCTCGCGCTGGAAGGCGCCTCGATTGTTGGTATCGTGGAGGTAGACGGCAAAGTTGTTGGGGAAGCGGAACACGATGCGCCCCAGGGAGTTGCCTGCCCCACCCTTCTGACCGACACGCAGGCGGCCTGTGCGCAACAGGCTGGCTGTGACATTCTTGGGCCGGAGAGTATCGCCAGAGCTGCGCTCTATAATATAATAATGATTACGCGCGAAGTAAGACGAGTCGCCTGCATGTCGGGTGATATCGGTCTCGACGATCTTCTGGGGGATAATCCAGTCGGGATTCACCTGCAGGTAGCTGATGGTGCTGTTGAGCAGCGGGGTTCGCGTGGCATAGGCGCCACAGCAGATGCGCATGTTGAGCACCGAGTCGCCTCCCACAGCCCATAGCTGCTGGGCTGGGATATTGACGAGCACCTGGCGGCGGCTGTTTCCCTCGGGCTGAGTCAACTGCCAGCGACAACGTTCCATATTGATGGCGAGCTTCCTGCGCTCAGCGGTATCCGTGGTTTGTTCCAGCCGGTTCTGCAGTGCGCGATAGACCTCGTCAGCAGGCTGAGACTCAAGCAGGTATCCCATACGGCGGTCTGAGGCCATCTGGCGCTCTGACTCGGTATAGTCGGGCTTCTTCACCTCGT
>JAEETC010000094.1 GCA_016286585.1 Prevotella sp.
GTCCCCATGTGTATTAGGAAGGCCTCTGGCCGACGGCATGTACCATCTGCTACTGTAAGCAGCAAAACCATAGTGGAAATTATTTCTCTGTCTCACTGACAAGCCAACGGATATACTTGTCGGAAACGTTTTCAATCTCGTTCTTATCGTAGATAGTCAGTAGCGTCACTCAGCATCACCGCTCACAAGCATAGTCAGTGTCAGCACACGTGCACCGCTTTCAGCCCTTCCAAGAATTCCTCCTCAGTCATCATCTTGGTTTCTCCACGCCGGGCTGCTTTCACCTCGTCAAACGCACGGGTCAGTGTTTCCTTCACATACGCCTTTTGCCTGGCGGTTTTTTTATCATCTGCCACAGGTTCCAAAAGCTTGTTGGCCAACCACTCGCGGTCTTTCCGCTTGAGTGATAATCCTTCGATGTACGTCCATAGGTTGTTCAATGCAAATGTTGTCATAATCCTAATATATTTTGATTTCGACTGCAAAGATACAGATAAGCAAGCGAAATGCAAAATAAATTGAGATTTATTTTCATTCTCGATTTGCTGATTTGTCTCCAAATGTTACAAATGACCAGCCCCCCGTGATCTTTTTCATTGGGAAATATAAAGTAAAAAGTACATTAAGTTATGCATTTCTCGCGGTTTTCTCTCACGTTTTCCCATACGCTTTCCTTTTTCCCCGGAGTTTTCCCACGGTGGACTTTGGCTTGGTTGCTATTATATTTTTTGTAACTTCGCCAGGTGATAGTAATAAACAATATGGACAACTTGGAAAACCAAAAGAAGAAACGGAAGAAGACCGCCGGCGAAGGCGGCGGAGATCCAGAGTGCTCAGATGGCGATGGCCCGAGAGGCCGAGGCGGTGGACAGTGGACAGTAAGGACAGTGGTTTTCCCATAAGGCCTCGCGTACTGTGTACGTATATGCGGTACGCATGAAGACTTTCTATCATTTATTGTCCAGTACTGTCCACTATCCACAGATAGCCCCCAATATCAATAAAAGACATAAGAACATAAGAGACATAAGAAAAGATAAAGAAATAATAACATACTAACAAATAATATGTCCTTCTGTCACTACTGTCCCGTTAAAGTGGACTAATCGGTCTTTGAAATAATTGAAATTCAGTCTTTTATAAGCAATTTTGAGGGTGCGACGATTTGAATTTGTATCTTTGCAGTCAAAACAGATGGCTGCATATGAACAAATCAAAATACGTCTTCGCTCAATTGATAGAGTTTTTGGATAGCGACAAGTTCCGTCACCTTGTTGACAAGTACGATGGAAATCGTTACGTCAAGCATTTCACTTGTTGGAATCAACTCCTCGCTCTGATGTTCGGACAACTCAGTAATCGTGAGAGCCTGCGTGACTTGATTGTGGCCTTGGAGGCTCATCAGTCAAAACGCTATCATCTCGGTTTAGGCCGGGAGCCTATCGCTAAGACGACATTTGCCACCGCCAACCAGAATCGCGACTATCGCATCTTCGAAGAGTTTGCATTCTACATGATGGACCAGGCTCGCAGTAAACGTGCTATGGACATCTTCAAGCTCAAAGGCAAGGTATATGCATTCGACTCAACGACGATCCCGCTCTGTCTGTCAGTCTTCTGGTGGGCAAAGTTCCGCAAGAAGAAAGGTGGAGTCAAGGCACATGTCCTGTATGATCTGGAATCACAGGTTCCTGCCTATTTCCACATCACCACCGCGTCAGTCCACGATTCGAAGGCCATGAAGGGAATCCCTTATGAATCAGGCTCTTACTACGTGTTCGACCGTGGTTACAATGCCTTCAAGGAACTCTATCACATCCATCAGCATGAGTCATTTTTCATAGTCCGGGCAAAGAAAAACCTGCAGTACAAGTGTATCAAATGGCGGAGAAGGATGCCACGAAACGTATTAACTGATTCCGAGATTATGCTGACGGATTACATCACTTCAAAGAAGTACAAGGAGAAACTCAGACTGGTCAAGTTCTATGATGAGGAGCAAGGACGTGAGTTCTCTTTCCTCACCAACGCCTTCCATCTGTCCTCGCTTGAGGTTGCCGATCTC
Organism: Prevotella sp.; assembly: GCA_016286585.1. Classification (GTDB taxonomy): domain Bacteria; phylum Bacteroidota; class Bacteroidia; order Bacteroidales; family Bacteroidaceae; genus Prevotella. The sequence continues at coordinate 2,066 of JAEETC010000094.1, forward strand.
TATAAGAACAGGTGGCAGATTGAGCTTTTCTTCAAATGGCTGAAGCAGCATCTGAAGATCAAGAAATTCTGGGGCAGGACAGAGAATGCCGTCAGGATTCAAATCAGTGCAGCTATCATTGCCTATTGCCTGGTTGCTATCGTGCAACATGATATGATACTGGAGCGCTCGACCTACGAGGTCTTGCAGATCCTCAGCATCTCACTGACAGACAAGGCTCCCTTGAATGAGTTGTTTGAAAAGACTAAATTCAACGATGTTAAAGAACAATTTGATCCCCTCATTCCGGGGCTATTTGATTAATATTTAACTCGTCCCAATTTTAACGGGACACTAATGTCCTTCTGTCTAAAAAAGTTAGCCCTTTCTGCCGGAAAGGTACTACCTTTCTCGGAGTTTGCAGCCACCTTTCTCGGAGTTTGCAGCCACCTTTCTCCCTCTTACCTCATCACGACACCGCGAACTCTCAACTTTCAACTTTCAACTTTCAACTTAAAAAAAAAATGGCTCGTTCAAACATTCCCATGACAATCAACCTTCGTCAGAACACCAATGACGATGAAATAACTCTAGACGCATGACGCAACTTGACGCAAATAAAAAAGTATATGTAACACCAGGTAAACCAAGTGTCGGGAAAAGTGTGTATCTTTGCAGCAGATTTAGAATCAACTATACAATACAACATGAGAAAACTAATTTCAACCATCCTGCTGGGCGTGTTTGCCATGACGGCGCATGCCCAGAAACCTGATCCCAACTTCTACATCTTCCTCTGCTTCGGACAGTCGAACATGGAGGGAGCAGCACGTCCGGAAGCACAGGATCTGAAAAGTCCCGGCCCGCGATTCCTGTGGATGCCCGCCGTGGACTATCCCGCCACGGAGACACTCCCTGAAAGAAAGATGGGCGAATGGTATGAGGCCATTCCCCCACTCTGCCGTCCTAACACCGGCCTGACGCCTGCCGACTGGTTCGGTCGCACGCTGGTAGCCTCACTGCCGGAGAACATCAAGATCGGTGTTATCCACGTGGCCATCGGCGGTATCGACATCAAAGGATTCCTACCCGACAGTATCGACAACTACGTGAAGACCAAGGCTCCCAACTGGATGAAGGGTATGCTCGCCGCCTACGACAACAACCCCTATGAGCGCCTGGTCACGCTGGCCAAGAAGGCTCAGAAGGACGGTGTCATCAAGGGAATCCTGATGCACCAGGGCGAGACCAACACGGGTGACCCGAAATGGGCAGGTATGGTGCAGCAGGTATATGACAATCTCTGCGGCGACCTGCAGCTGAAACCCGAGGAGGTGAACCTCTATGCCGGCAATATCGTACAGGCTGGCGGCAAGGGTGTCTGCATCGGCTGTAAGAAGCAGATCGACGAGTTGCCCCAGACCCTCCATACCGCACAGGTCATCTCTTCCGACGACTGTACCAACGGTCCTGACCGCCTGCACTTCGACGCTGCCGGCTATCGTGAGCTGGGCTGCCGCTATGGTGAGGCCGTCGCCCGCTTCCTGGGTTACGAGCCCAAGCGTCCCTACATCGAGATGCCCAAGCGCATAGAGGCCCCTGCCGATGCCTTCATCGCCGAGACCACCGTCCCCGGCAACGAGTATCCGAAGATTGACAAGGAAGGCCGTGCCTATTTCCGCATCTCTGCCCCCGAGGCCCGGAAGGTCATTGTCGATATCTGCGACAAGAAATACGAGATGCAGCCTGACGGCAAGGGTAATTTCATGGCCGTCACCGATCCCCTCGTGCCTGGTTTCCACTATTATTTCATGAACATCAACGGTGTCAACTTCATCGATCCTGCCACGGAGACCTTCTTCGGCTGCAATCGTGAAGCAGGAGGTATCGAGATCCCAGAAGGCCCTGAGGGCGACTATTACCGTCCGCAGCAGGGCATCGACCATGGTCAGGTGCGCAGCATCTACTACTTCAGCAATGAGCAACAGACATGGCGTCATGCGATGGTCTACACCCCCGCAGGCTACGACCTGAAGGCCAATATCAAGAAGCGCTACCCCGTGCTCTACCTGCAGCATGGCATGGGTGAGGACGAGACAGGCTGGAGCAAACAAGGTCACATGCAGCACATCATGGATAACGCCATCGCATCAGGCGAGGCTGTGCCGATGATTGTGGTGATGGAGAGCGGTGACATCAAGGCACCCTTCGGACCCGGACAGTCGCGCGACCAATATGGCAACTCATTCTATCCCGTCCTGCTCAACGACCTCATCCCCTACATCGATGCCAACTTCCGCACGAAGACCGATCGTGACAACCGTGCCATGGCTGGTCTCTCCTGGGGTGGTCACCAGACGTTCGACGTGGTACTCACCAACCTCGACAAGTTCTCTTACATCGGAACCTTCAGTGGTGCCATCTTCGGTCTCGACCTGAATACTGCCTATAACGGTGTGTTCACCAATCCCGAGGCATTCAACAAGCAGATTCACTACTTCCTGATGTGCAGCGGTACCGAAGGCATGGACAAGATGTTTGGCACCAAGAAAATGGTGGACAACCTCAACGAGATGGGCATCAATGCCCACTACTATGAGTCGACGGGCACCGCCCATGAATGGCTCACCTGGCGCAGAGGCTTGAATCAGTTCGTTCCACATCTCTTCAAGTAAATTATCGCAAAAGTTACAAAAAAGAACGGAAAAATATCATTCAGGATACTTGAAACAAAATCAAAAGTTTATGTAACATAAAAACAAGACGGTTTCGAAATTTTGCCGTATCTTTGCACCAGAATCCAGAAATAGAATAAAATTGTTTTAGTTATATTAGTAGTTAGTAGTTTTTCCTTCCCCGGGACCCAAGAAAAGCGTTTCTTGTCCCGGGGTTCTTTTTAAAGGTGAAAAAGTAAATAATAAACTTAGATATGAACAGGCTTTTCGTCACCCTTCTGCTTAGCGCCCTTACAACGATGGCCGCCCAAGCACAACAGCACAAGTTATGGTATAGTCAGCCAGCGCGTCACTGGTTGGAAGCACTGCCCGTAGGCAACTCCCACCTGGGGGCGATGGTCTATGGCAAGACTGATACTGAGGAGATCCAACTGAACGAAGAGACGTTCTGGAGTGGATCACCCCACAATAACAATAGCCCAGAGGCCAAGGCCCATCTCCAGGAAGTGCGCGACTCGATCTTTGCCGGCAAGGAAGAGGCAGCCCACGCCATCATCGACAAATACTTCTTCAAGGGTCCCCACGGCATGCGGTTCCTGCCCTTGGGCAGCGTGAAGCTGAAACTGGGGCACGACGAGGTGAGCGACTACAAGCGGCAGCTGACTTTGGACGATGCCCTCTGCACCACCTCTTATATATATAAAGGTGTCAAATACGAGCGCACCGTTTTTGCTTCGCAGGCTGACAATGCCATCATCGTGCATCTGAAGGCCAGCAAGAAAGGGGCGCTGGACTTAAATGTCGCCTTCGAGAGTCCCTTGGAGGCAAAAGTGTCCCCCCTGTCCGTCTCTGGAAAGAAGCCTTATCTGCACCAGATCTATGCCACAGTGAAGAATGTGGAGCAGGAAGGCATTCGTGGTGGTCTGACTACCGATTGTCGCGTGGAGGTCAAAGCCGACGGCGAAGTGAAGATCGATGGCTATGAACTCGAGATTGACGACGCCACAGAAGTCACCCTCTTCATTGTGGCAGCCACGAACTTCGTGAACTATCAAGACCTGAGCGGCAACCCCACTAAGAAAAACAACCAGGTGCTGGGCAGCATACGCGGAAAAACGTACAAGAAACTGTTGAAGGCCCACTTTCAGAAATACCAGGAGCAATACAACCGCGTCTCGCTTCAATTAACTCGTCAAACCAGTGAGACTAGTACTACTAGTTCCCTGCCCACGGATCAGCGCCTGGCTGCCTTTGACGGCACAGACCTCGATATGGTGTCGCTGATGATGCAATATGGCCGATACCTGCTGATTTCGTCGAGTCAGCCTGGTGGCCAGCCCGCAAACCTCCAAGGTGTGTGGAACAACAAGATGGATGCCCCATGGGACTCGAAATACACCATCAACATCAATGCCGAGATGAACTACTGGCCTGCGCTGATAGGCAATCTCGCAGAGACACAGGAGCCCTTCTTCTCGATGATCCGCGACCTGAGTGAGACGGGTGCGAAGACGGCTCAGGAGATGTATGGCTGCAAGGGTTGGATGGCCCACCACAATACCGACCTCTGGCGCATCGCCGGACCCGTGGACGGCACCACCTGGGGCATGTTCCCCACGGGCGGCGCCTGGCTCACCACCCACCTCTGGCAGCATTATCTCTACACGGGTGACAAACAGTTCTTGGCAGACTATTACCCCATCATGAAGGGTGCTGCCGACTTCCTGCTCGACTATCTGCAGACCTATCCCGCTAACGGCTACATCAAAGAGGCCGCAGGCTGGCTCGTCACCGCACCCACCGTCTCGCCTGAGCATGGTCCCGTAGGTAAGAAGACCACCGTCACGGCAGGTTCGACGATGGACAACCAGATTGTCTTCGACGTGCTCTCGCAGACCCTCGCCGCCGCCAAGATCCTCGGCAAAGACGAATCATCAATCATCAATCTTCAATCTTCAATAAAGAAGTTGCCTCCCATGCAGATTGGTCGCTACGGCCAGTTGCAGGAATGGATGCAGGATGGCGACGACCCCAAGGACGAGCACCGTCATATCTCCCATCTCTACGGTCTCTATCCATCCAACCAGATATCTCCCTACTCCCACCCTGACCTCTTCACGGCTGCTGCCAACACCCTGAACCAGCGTGGTGACATGGCCACAGGCTGGAGTCTCGGCTGGAAGATCAATTTCTGGGCCCGTATGCTCGACGGTAACCATGCCTTCCGCATCATCAAGAACATGCTGAACATGATACCTTATACCACGGAGTGGGGACCACGTGGCGGCACCTACCCCAACCTTTTCGATGCGCATCCCCCCTTCCAGATCGACGGCAACTTCGGCTGTGCAGCGGGTGTCTGCGAGATGCTGTTACAGAGTCACGACGGGGCCATCCACCTGTTGCCTGCCCTGCCCGACGACTGGCAGACGGGCGAAGTGAAGGGATTACAGGCCCGTGGCGCCTTCACCGTCAGCATGCGCTGGACAAACGGTTCCCTCCAGGAGGCCACCATCACCTCCAAGATCGGCGGCACCTTGCGCCTGCGTTCCTATGTCCCATTACAGGGCAAAGGTCTGACACCCGCTACCGGCTCCTGTCCGAATCCGCTGTTTGCCTCCGCCACCATCAGGGAACCGCTGCATTCACCAGAGCTCACCGACCTGTCTCTGCTGCCTATCAAGAAGGTTTATGAGTATGACATCGAGACCACCCCAGGGCAGACGATCACCGTCCGTCAGCCATAAAAAAGTGTCTTGAAAGGGGTGTTCTAAGCGCATGATACTCCTACAAAAGTATTTGTTACATGAGGAAATGAAGATAAAGCGGAAAAAGCGTATCTTTGCAGTCTAAATTTCCCCTTTTTATGAATTATCGCTTTTTATCAACTATTTTGTTCTGTGTCGGCCTCCAAGTGTCGGCACAGAATTTTCCTTATCAGAATCCTGAGCTGAGCGCCAAGGAGCGCGCAGTGGATCTCTGCAGTCGTCTGACCCTTGAGGAGAAGGCCATGCTGATGCTCGACGAGAGTCCTGCCATCCCGCGCCTCGGCATCAAGAAGTTCTTCTGGTGGAGCGAGGCCCTCCACGGCGCTGCGAACATGGGCAACGTCACCAACTTCCCAGAGCCTGTAGGCATGGCAGCAGCATTCAATCCCGACTTGCTCTACAAGGTGTTCGACGTGGCCAGCACTGAGTTCCGCGCCCAGTACAACCACCGCATCTACGACCTGGGCGGCGAGGACATGAAGATGCGCAGCCTTTCCGTATGGACGCCGAACGTGAACATCTTCCGTGACCCCCGCTGGGGACGCGGACAAGAAACCTACGGCGAAGACCCCTACCTGACGAGTGTCATGGGTGTCCAGGTGGTCAAGGGTCTGCAGGGTCCTGAGGATGCGAAGTACCGTAAGCTATGGGCCTGTGCCAAGCACTATGCCGTACACAGCGGTCCTGAGTACACCCGCCACACCGCCAACCTCACCAATGTGTCTGCCCGCGACTTCTGGGAGACCTACATGCCCGCCTTCAAGACACTGGTACAGGATGCCAAGGTACGTGAGGTGATGTGCGCCTACCAGCGTCTCGACGATGATCCCTGCTGCGGCTCAACCCGTCTGCTCCAGCAGATTCTCCGCGACGAGTGGGGATTCCAGTACCTTGTGGTCAGTGACTGTGGTGCCGTGAGTGACTTCTACGAGAACCACAAGTCATCCTCTGATGCCGTCCATGGTACGGCGAAGGCCGTTTGGGCAGGTACCGACGTGGAGTGTGGCTTCAGCTATCCCTACAAGACCATCCCCGAGGCCGTCAAGAGAGGTCTGCTCACTGAGGCAGAAGTCGACAAGCACGTCATCCGTCTGCTTGAAGGCCGCTTCGATCTGGGTGAGATGGACGATCCCGCACTCGTGGAGTGGTCTAAGATCCCCTACTCCGCCATGTCTACGAAGGCTTCCGCACAGATTGCCCTCGATATAGCCCGCCAGTGCATCGTACTCCTGCAGAACAAGGGTAACATCCTGCCGCTGAGGAAGAATGCGGAGAAGATTGCCGTCATCGGTCCCAACGCCCATAACGAGCCGATGATGTGGGGTAACTACAACGGTACGCCCAACCACACCGTCACCATCCTCGACGGTATCAAGGCCAAGCAGAAGAAACTCGTCTATCTGCCCGGCTGCGACCTGACCTACAACCAGGTGATGGAGTGCCATCTGCCTACGGAGTGCGTTGCTCCCGACGGCAAGAAGGGTCTGAAAGGCACCTTCTGGACGAACACAGAGATGGAGGGCAAGCCCTTCATCACCGAATACTACACGAAGCCCGTCAATGTGACCACAGCAGGTATGCATGTCTTTGCGCCCAACCTGCCCATCGAGGATTTTTCTGCCAAATACGAGACCACCTTTACCCCGAAGGAGGCTGGCGAATATGTGCTGAACGTGGAATCTACGGGCCATTTCGAAGTTTACGTCAACGGTGAGCGGAAGATCATGCAGCATACCTGGCGCGCCACGCCCACACGTACCGTATTGAATGCAGAGAAGGGCCAGCAGTTCCAGATCGAGGTACGTTTCCAGACCGTGAAGACCTGGGGCGCCTCTATGAAGATCGACGTGGCCCGTGAGCTGCCCATCGACTACCAGCAGACCATCGCCCAGCTGAAGGGTATCAACAAGGTGATCTTCTGCGGCGGTATCTCACCCGCCCTCGAAGGTGAGGAGATGCCCGTGAACATCGAGGGCTTCAAGGGTGGTGACCGCACCAGCATCGAACTGCCGAAGGTGCAGCGCGATTTCCTCAAGGCCCTGAAGGCTGCCGGCAAGCAGGTGATCTTCGTCAACTGCTCCGGTTCTGCCATCGCCCTGACACCTGAGACCGAGAGCTGCGACGCCATCGTGCAGGCCTGGTATCCAGGACAGGAGGGTGGTACGGCTGTGGCTGATGTGCTCTTCGGCGATCAGAATCCCGAGGGTAAGCTGTCCGTCACCTTCTACAAGGACGACTCCCAGCTGCCCGACTACGAGGACTACTCGATGAAGGGCCGCACCTACCGCTACTTCAACGATGCCCTCTTCCCCTTCGGTTATGGCCTGAGCTATACCACCTTCGAGGTGGGAGAAGCCGCCACATCCGGCACTCCAGGAAATGAAGGCTTCACCGTTTCCGTCCCCGTCAAGAATACAGGTGCCCGCCAGGGTGCCGAAGTCGTACAGCTCTATATCCGCGACCTCTCCGATAAGGAAGGTCCGCTGAAGTCGCTACGTGGTTTCAAGAAGGTTCACCTGAAACCAGGACAGACCACAACCGTCGACATCACCCTCGACAAGAAGAGCTTCGAGTTCTGGGATGCCGAGACCAACACGATGCGCACCAAGTCTGGCACATTCGAGCTGCTCTATGGCACCAGCTCCGCCGACAAGGACCTCCAAAAACTGACTGTAACTATTCAATAACCCAATATTAATTAATCAAGTAAATATGAAAAAAAGAATCTTTACCGGTCTGGTGCTCGCATGCATGAGCATCTTACCAACCATGGCACAGTGGGGACGCCCCGTTGACTATTCAGCAGGTCCCGGACTCAAGGATGCCTACAAGGACTATTTCACGATTGGCGTAGCCGTCAACAAGATGAACATCTCTGATCCCGCTCAGATTGAGATCATCAAGAAGCAGTTCAACAGCGTCACTGCCGAGAACGCCTGGAAGCCAGGCGAGATCCATCCCAAAGAGGGTGTCTGGAACTTCGGTTTAGCCGACAGCATCGCCAACTTCTGCCGTGAGAACGGTATCAAGATGCGTGGTCACTGCCTCTGCTGGCACTCACAGTTTGCCGACTGGATGTTCACCGACAAGAAGGGCAAGCCCGTGAAGAAAGAAGTGTTCTACGAGCGTCTGCGCGACCACATCCACACGGTGGTGAACCGTTATAAGGATGTCGTCTATGCTTGGGACGTGGTGAATGAGGCTATGGCCGACGACGGTCGTCCGTTCGAGTTCGTTGATGGCAAGATGGTTCCTGCCAGCCCCTATCGCCAGAGCCGTCATTTCAAGCTCTGCGGCGACGAGTTCATTGCCAAGGCTTTTGAATTTGCCCGTGAGGCTGATCCCACAGGTGTGCTGATCTACAACGACTACAGTACTGTGGACAACGGCAAGCGCGAGCGTATCTACACCATGGTGAAGAAGATGAAGGAGGCTGGCGTGCCCATCGACGGTATCGGCATGCAGGGCCACTACAACATCTACTTCCCTGAGGAGGACCAGCTTGAGAAGGCCATCAACCGCTTCAAGGAGATTGTGAACATCATCCACATCACCGAGCTCGACCTCCGTACCAACACCGAGACCGGCGGTCAGCTGCGCTTCTCTCGTGGTGAGGCCAAGCCCCAGGCTCCCTACATCGGCACCCTGCAGGAAGACCAGTATGCCCGTCTGTTCAAGATCTTCCGCAAGCATAAGGACGTCATCAAGAACGTCACCTTCTGGAACCTCAGCGACAAGGATTCCTGGCTGGGTGTGAACAACCATCCGCTGCCCTTCGATGAGAACTTCAAGGCTAAGCGCTCACTCCAGATCATCCGCGACTTTGATGCCGCTGCCGACAAGCGTGTGCCGAAGGAGGACTTCGTTCCCAACCCCATGAACCAGCCCGGACAAGAGTATCCGATGGTGAACAGCGAGGGCTTCGCCCGCTTCCGCGTGGTGGCTCCCGATGCCAAGTCGGTCATTGTCAGCCTTGGTCTCGGCGGTCGTGGCGGCACCGTGCTCCGCAAGGATAAGGACGGTGTGTGGACAGGCACCACCGAGGGTCCGATGGATCCCGGCTTCCACTACTATCACCTCACCATCGACGGCGGTGTGGTCAACGATCCCGGCACCCACAACTACTTCGGCTCCTGCCGTTGGGAGAGCGGTATCGAGATTCCCGCTCCCGATCAGGACTTCTACGCCTGGCGCAAGGACATTCCTCACGGCAACATCCAGCAGGTGAACTTCTGGTCTGAGAGCACTGGCAAGATGCAGACCTGCAATGTCTATCTGCCCGATGGTTACGGCAAGCTCGTGAAGGGTAAGAACGGTAAGCTCACACAGGAGCGCTATCCCGTCCTCTACCTGCAGCACGGCTGGGGTGAGAACGAGACCAGCTGGCCCGTACAGGGTAAGGCCGGCATCATCATGGACAACCTGATTGCCGACGGCAAGATCAAGCCCTTCATCGTCGTGATGGC
>JAEETC010000095.1 GCA_016286585.1 Prevotella sp.
CAGCGAAGTACGCCGGTATCCCCGTGCGTCTGCTGAACACGATGGATCCCGATGCTGAGGGTACAACCATCTCCAACAAGACCGAATACGGCAAGATCAAGGCCATCGCCGCCAAGGATAACATCACGGCCATCAAGATCAAGTCGAGCCGCATGCTTCTGGCTACAGGCTTCCTGCGTAAGGTGTTCGAGATCTTCGAGAGCTATCAGACGAGTATCGACATGATCTGTACTTCTGAGGTGGGTGTCTCAATGAGTATCGACAACTCTTCTCATCTGGGTGAGATCGTCGATGAGCTGAAGAAATACGGTACAGTGACCGTCGACACGAACATGTGTATCGTCTGTGTGGTGGGTGACCTCGACTGGTCGAACATCGGCTTCGAGACCCTCGCCCTCGACGCCCTGAAGGATATTCCCGTCCGCATGGTCAGCTATGGCGGCTCGAACTACAACATCTCCTTCCTCATCCGTGAGGAGGACAAGAAGCGTGCCCTCCAGAATCTCAGCAACACGATCTTCTATAAGAAGTAAGACTATACCGACAACACAATTATGGCTAAAGGACAATTCCCTGTAGAGAAGCTGCAGCAGATCGAGACGCCCTTCTACTACTACGATGCGGAACTATTGCGCGAGACGCTGCGCAGCATCAATGCCGAGGCACAGAAACACGAGGGATTCGTGGTGCACTACGCCGTCAAGGCCAATGCCAACCCCAGAGTCCTGCGTATTATCCGTGAGGCCGGACTGGGTGCCGACTGTGTGAGCGGCGGTGAGATCGAGGCTTCCGTCAAGGCGGGATTCCCCTCGTCGAAGATCGTCTATGCAGGCGTGGGTAAGGCCGACTGGGAGATCAACCTCGGTCTCGACAATGATATCTTCTGCTTCAATGTGGAGAGCATCCCTGAGTTGGAGGTCATCAACGAGCTGGCTGCCGCGAAGGGTAAGGTAGCCCGTGTGGCCTTCCGTTTGAATCCCAATGTGGGAGCCCATACCCATGCGAACATCACCACCGGACTGGCCGAGAACAAGTTCGGCATCGCCATGCGCGACATGATCAGTGTGATCGGCGAGGCAGAGAAACTGTCGAACGTCAAGTTTGTGGGCCTCCACTTCCATATCGGTTCGCAGATTCTCGACATGGGCGACTTCGAAGCCCTCTGCAACCGCGTGAATGAGCTGCAGGACGAACTTGAACGTCATCGTATCCGTGTGGAGCATATCAACGTAGGCGGTGGACTGGGTGTTGACTATGCCCACCCCAACCGTGTGCCGGTACCCGATTTCAAGGCTTACTTCGACACCTATGCCCGCAAGCTGAAACTCCGTACGGGTCAGACGCTCCACTTCGAGCTCGGACGTGCTGTCGTTGCACAGTGCGGCAGTTTGATTACGCGTACCTTATATATTAAGGAAGGAGCCGTGAAGAAGTTCGCCATCGTTGACGCAGGTTTTACGGATCTCATCCGTCCCGCACTCTATCAGGCCTATCACAAGATCGAGAACATCACCAGCGACGAACCCTGTGAGGCCTACGATGTGGTTGGCCCCATCTGTGAGTCGACGGATGTCTTCGCCAAGCAGATCGACCTGAACCGTGCGAAGCGTGGTGACCTGCTGGCCATCCGCTCGGCCGGAGCCTACGGAGAGATTATGGCCTCGCAGTACAACCTGCGCCGTCTGCCCAAGGGCTATATGAGCGACGAAATATGATAACAACATGAGTTCACGTATGCCATCCTATTCTATCATCATGACTGTCTATGACCAGGCACATGATCTGGAGGAATCCCTGCCCGTCGTCCTTGAACAGGAGTACGAGCCGGGCTACGAGGTGATTGTCGTCGACGAGTCTTCCACAGACGAGACACCCGATGTGCTGAAACTGCTGAAAAGCAAGTATCCGCACCTCTATTCCACCTTTCTTCCGAAGCCAGACAAACGAGTCACTCGTCGGAAGCAAGCCTTCAACATCGGCATAAAAGCATCTAAGAATGAATGGATTATCATAACAAAACTAAATCATTCTCCCATCGCCTCTGATGTTCTGAAGGCCATTGCCGAACTGTCAGATGAACATACACCTCTGACCCTTGGCTACCATGTGAAGAAAGGCATCCGCCTTCAGCCCTTCTCCTCGGTCGATGAAGCGCGACAGCATATCCTCCGGTCAGAGCGCAGGTTAACAAAGGTTCGTGAGTTTAAGCGCGGCAACTACACCTGGGGACGCTACGATTTCATCATCCTGAAGAAGGAATATGCATACGACCTGCTGAATCTCTTTGAACAGAACATTTCCGGCAGCAAGCTGTTCGGCATCAGACTGGGCATCATCTGGAAGAATCTGTGGAGCCGTCCGTCTACCATCCTACTGGTCAGCGAGTAGCCATCAGAAACAAGAATGAGAGCTTATGAAAATCCTGTACGTCTATCCAAAGTCCGATACCCTCATCAGCCGTCATGTCACGTTGCTGACGGAAGGGCTGCGGTCGAGTATTGAGATTTTTTCAGCCGACCAGGTAGGAGCCGTCAGGAAGATTGTACGCGAACAGTCGCCAGACATCATCCATTGTCACGGCTGTCCTACCCTCACCGTCTCCCGTGCCATTCTGTCGGCCCTGAAAAAGGGCACACGTCTGGTGCTCACACCTCACGGCCAGTTGGAACCTTGGGCAGCCGACAGTAAGAGGAACCTGGCCAATGCCATTTGGCAGAAAGAGTTCATATCCCGTGCCTATGCCGTTATCCTTTTGGGACGGTTGGAACGAACCAATTTCTCAGGTCTGGGATGGAACACCCGCATGGAAGAAATCCATAACGCCGTCACCACCAATACCATCAGCCGACAAGATATGTGTACCAACACCTTCGCCGTCTATCAGAAGGTGATGGATTCCAACACGCTGGCGCTGATGGACGAACCGACGCTTCACATGTTGCGCGCCATCATCAAGGTGGGCATCATGGGCGACCGCCGTTGGGCCCCCATCTTACCGTCGGGACAGATCAACTGGCGACATCTTTTGCTCTATGCCGAGCATGAGAACATCCGTAACTACGTAGACTACGGCATGAGCCTGTTAGGCTGCAACGTGCCGGCCATCGACACCAGCCGCATCACAGCCTACTTCCCGAACAGTTACACCTACCCCCGACCCATACGAGAGAAGATTGGCGACTATCAGGGTAAGGAGACCGACTATCTGCTCAAGATGATCAGTCAGGTTCGCCACGAGCCCCTGTTACTCCATCTCGTTGAACTTACCCGTGAGCTCTATCGCGATACCATCGACGACGAGCGACTGACTGAAGCCCTCGAAGAGAAAGGACTCACCGACTTCACCCATTCGCTGATGCAGGTGCTCAGTGAGACAACCGGACTGGATGAGGGCTATATGCCGCTGACGCAAGCCGACAACCGATTGACCCGACAAATTAGCAAACAATTGACAAACCACTTGAAGATATGACTACAGACCATCACTTCGACAAAGAGACCGACATGCACTACCTACAGTTGCTCTCGCAATCGTTCCCCAATATTGCCGAAGCCTCCACGGAGATCATCAACCTCGAGGCCATCATGAACCTACCCAAGGGTACGGAGCACTTTTTGGCCGACCTGCACGGTGAGAGTGAGGCCTTCCAGCATGTGCTGAAGAACGCTTCAGGCAACATCAAGCGCAAAGTGAACGAACTTTTCGGCAATGACATTCGTGAGTCGGAGAAGAAGGAACTCTGCACACTCATCTACTATCCAGAGCAGAAGCTTGAGCTCATCAAGGCCCAGGAGACAGACCTCGACGATTGGTACCGCATCACCATCCACCAGCTGGTAAAGGTGTGTCGCGATGTCTCGTCGAAGTACACCCGTTCAAAAGTGCGCAAGTCTTTGCCACAGGACTTCTCCTACATCATCGAGGAGTTGCTTCACGAAAGTCTGGGCGACAGCGACAAAGCCGCCTACGTCAGCGTCATCGTCAACACCATCATTTCTACAGGTCGTGCCGACGACTTCATCGTGGCCATCTGCAACGTCATCCAGCGTCTGGCCATCGACCAACTGCACATCTTGGGCGACATCTACGACCGCGGCCCCGGCGCCCACAAGATCATGGACACCCTGCGCCAGTACCACTCGTGGGACATCCAGTGGGGCAACCACGATATTCTGTGGATGGGAGCATCGTCAGGCAATGACGCCTGTATCTGCAACGTGCTGCGACTCTGTCTGCGCTATGCCAACCTCGCCACCATCGAGGAGTACGGCATCAACCTCGTGCCGTTGGCTACTTTCGCCCTCGACACCTACGGCGACGATCCCTGCACGGAGTTCATTCCGAAGGTGCTCGACGAGAGCCAGCAGATGGACGAGAAGACCCTGCTGCTCACGGCCCGGATGCATAAAGCCATCTCTGTCATCCAGTTCAAAGAAGAAGCCGTCATATTCCATCGTCACCCCGAGTGGCAGATGGATGACCGCTGCCTATTGGAACATATTGATTTCCAGCGCGGTGTCTGTACCATCGACGGCAAGGACTATGAGATGAAGGACTGCCACTTCCCTACCCTGTCTCAGAACTCCTGTCAACTCACTCCCGAGGAAACCGCTCTCATGCAGAAGCTCCATCACTCCTTCCGTATCAGCGAGAAACTCCATAAACATATCCGCACACTACTCTCCCACGGTTGTATGTATACCGTCACTAACTCCAACCTCCTCTTTCACGCCTCCATCCCCTTGTGCGACGACGGTTCGCTGAAAGAGGTCGAGATTTGTCCCGGTCACCGTTACAGCGGTAAGGATCTCATGCACAATATCGGTATGATGATCCGTGCAGCTTTCTCATCAGGCATCGACAAGGATCTGCAGTTGTTTCCACGTGACTATGCCCGCGACTACTTCCTCTACCTCTGGTGCGGCAAGGACTCCCCGCTGTTCGACAAGTCGAAGATGGCCACCTTCGAGCGTTATTTCCTGAAAGAGAAGGAAACCTATAAGGAAGAGAAAGGCAACTACTTCAAGTTGCGTGACTCTGCCGAGATCTGTGACCGCATTCTCGATGCCTTCGAGGTGAAGGGCGAAAACCGTCATATCATCAACGGCCATGTGCCCGTTCATGCCTCCAAGGGCGAAAACCCCATCAAGGCAGGCGGACGGCTGATGGTCATTGACGGCGGTTTCTCAGAAGCCTACCACAACGAGACAGGCATCGCAGGCTACACCCTCGTCTACCACTCACGCGGCTTCCAGCTCGTACAGCACGAGCCGTTTACCTCCGCCCGAGACGCCATCGTCCGTGAGACCGACATCAAGTCGACTACCCAGATTGTTGAGATGTCTGCCCACCGCATGCTCGTCGCCGATACCGACAAGGGCGAGGAACTCCGCACCCAGGTCGCCGACCTCAAGAACCTCCTCTATGCCTACCGTCACGGTATTCTCAAAGAGAAGCGCAGCTGACACACCCTCTGTAACAATGCAACTTCTGTAAAACAGTTTCGCTTATCCATTATTTCCTTTGGAATGTTCGGAAGTTCCGAAAAAGGGGGCTCTGGAGTTTAGATAGACTAAAGTGGGACTTTAGGCTAAGTAAAGTCGGAGTTTAGGCTAAGTAAACTCCGGATTTAGTCTAGGGTGTCTCAGGGGGTTGTTTCGGGTAGCCACTAGTGTCAGAATTTTTCACACATACCAATAACACTACAGAAGATTGTTTCACCTTTCGGTGGCGCTATAAAGTGTCAAGCTAAGGATAGACGTGGTGCGGTCTGAGACACGGAAACGGTTGTCGGTACGGAGGCCGACGAGCCAGAGGATGGTGCCGGTGGCATCGGTAACGACCAACTGGCGGCGCTTTTCAAGGACGGAGCATTTAAGGTCGGTGAGGAAGTCGCTGACAAGACGATGGCCCGACATACCGAAGGGACAGAAGGCGTCACCCTCGCGGACGGGACGGAGGGTCAACGGAAATTGAATATTTTCCGCATCAAGCGTTGCACAATCATTTGTCTTAGAGACGATTATATCTGATGATGATTCAACCTTCAAAAGATGCTGTCCGTCGACGCGGTAGTTGCCGGGCTCGGGGATAAGGACAGGACGCATGGGAGCAGAAATGGGCTCGACGACGATGCGGTCGCGGTCGATAATGAGGGTATGAGAGGGGGATATGAACTCCCTACCAGACCCGCCATCGAGACTGTCAAGCAACTGGTCGATTTGAGAGCGGTTGAAGCCCAATGGCGAGAGCCATTCATGGAGGAGGCAGAGGGGCGAAGGAAAGTCCCTGAGCGACGAAATGGACATCTCACAAAAGGGACTGTCCCCATTGTGAGTTTTTACACTTGCATTGTAGAGCTTTTCAGCCTCGGAGAGGTAGGTGGCGGAGCGGGCAATATTGTCGGAGGCTCCAGGAGAGAGCTGTTCGAGAAGGGGGATGAGCTGCAGACGGATCTTGTTGCGGAGGACGTCAGGCTGGAGGTTGGTGGAATCGGTGACGTAGTCTTGACCGATGGAATCGAGGTATTGGAGGATGTCGTGACGGCTGACGCAGAGCAGGGGACGGACGATGTGTTCATTATGGGGACGGATGCCCGTGAGTCCGTGAATACCGGCACCACGGAGAAGGTTCATCAGGAAGGTCTCGACGGCATCGTCACGATGATGGGCCACACAGACGGTCTCGGCCCCAACATCCTGCAGCAGCTGACCAAAATAGCGGTAGCGGAGTTCGCGCGCCGCCATCTCAATGCTTACTTGATGAAGGGTAGCGTATTCGACTGTTTCAAAGTGTATTAAGTGAAGTGATACACCGAGATTCTTACAAAGATTCTTCACGAACTGTTCATCACGGTCGCTCTCCTCCCCCCGCAGACGGAAATTGCAATGAGCAGCCTCGACACGGTAGCCTAAATCGCACAAAATACGCAACAAAGCCACACTATCAGCCCCACCGCTGAGCGCCACGACGTGAAGACCGTCATGAGACAGAAGCTGATGCTTCGCGATGAAACCGGCTACTTTGTTCTTCATTCTACATACAGCACAAGGCCTTTGAGGTACTCGCCTTCAGGATGGTAGATGTTAATGGGATGATCAGCAGGCTGGTGCAGCTGGTGGAGGATGCGCACCTGTCTGCCTGCGAGAGCCGCTGCGGTGAAGACCGTATTGCGGAAATGATCCTTCGTGACCACCTGCGAACAGCTGAAGGTGAAGAGGATGCCACCGGGCTGGATCTTCTGCAGAGCCTTCATGTTCAGGCGGGTATAACCCTTCAGTGCATGATGGAGCGCCCCACGATGCTTGGCGAAAGCCGGCGGATCGAGGATGACCAGGTCGTACTGGTCGCCTGCCAGCTCCAGATACTTGAATGCATCCTCGCAGAAAGCCTGATGACGCTTGTCGCCTGGGAAATTTAGTTCGACGTTACGGTTAGTGAGTTCGATGGCCTTCGCACTGCTATCGACAGAATGGACCAGCTCAGCCCCACCCCGCATGGCATAGAACGAGAAGCCGCCCGTATAGCAGAACATATTCAGTACCCGCTTTCCCTTGGCAAACTTCTCCAGCAAACGGCGATTCTCGCGCTGATCGACGAAGAAGCCTGTCTTCTGGCCGCGAAGCCAGTCGACATAGAACAGCAGTCCATTCTCCATCGCCGTATGGTCGTCGCTGCCCCCATAGATGAAATAGCTCAGCGAGCCGTCGTCGCCCATGCCCGGCTCGTCGAGACGCATCTTGCCCGGCAGCGTGGTCTCACTCTTATAGTAGACGTGGGCGATACGGCCGTCCATGACCTTGACGAGCTGCCGGGCGATGGCATCGCGACAGAGGTGCATGCCTACGCTGTGCGCCTGCATCACCGCCGTACGGTCGTAGACGTCGATGACCAGTCCCGGCAGCATGTCGCCCTCACCGTGCACCAGACGGTAGGTGTTGTTGTCGGGGCGGTCGGCCACGCCGACGGCCTGGCGTACATGGAGCGCAGACATCAGTCGTCTGGCCCAGAAGGCATCATCGACGGGCTCATCGTCGAAGGACAGCACGCGCACGGCGATAGACCCCATCTGATAGTGCCCTACGGCGATGAAATCGCCCTGTTCGTTAACGACCCTCACGACATCACCCTCGCTGATGCCGTCGTTAAGATGATGGATGGCACCCGAGAATACCCAGGGATGGAAACGGAGCAGACTCTCCTCTTTTCCGCGTTTAAGATAGACTTGTCTCATCTTTTACTTCTTTTTCCGACGGCTGCACCACCAGTTCGTAGTCACGGGTGTCCAACAGCCGCGTCACTTCTTTATAAATGCGTACACACGCCCATGCATCGATGGCAGCGTACTCCTTCTGTCTCTCCGTCAGTTCGTTCCGCTCCCAGTTGGAGAGGCGCTCAGCCTTGCTGATGCGCTCGCCAAAGAGGTTGGCGTAGATCTTCACCAGGCTCTGGTCCTCGATGCCCAGCTCACGCACCATGTCCTGCAGATCGATGAAACGGCCTGGTTCGAAGCTGCCAAGCTCTTTCAGGGAGAGCGTGTCATTCTTCCATGCCAGTCCCACCTTGGTCACTTCCTTGTCGCCCAAGAGCCGCAAGACAGCCGGACAGAGGCCGATCTTATTCAGTCGGAAGAGGAAGCTGTCGGTATGTGTTGACACCTGGAGCAGTGAACAACGGTAACGCTTTCCTTTCTCGAAGGCAGGACGCGTCTCGGTGTCGAAACCCAGGATAGGCTGCGACAGCAGATAATCGACCACGTGTTCGGCTTCATCGGGAGATGTCACGACATAGATCTTACCATAGAACTCCACACGCTTCAGCTGCGAAAGCATGGCCTTGTCGACCTTATTATATATCAACTTTTTCATTTCTTGGTGCAAAATTACAAAAAAAACCGCATTTTATGATGAAATCTAAGTTTTTTCAACTACTTTTGCATCAAAATAGCGAAAGTGACATCGATATGACAAAGAAAAAGAAAGAAAACAAAGCCCGAAAGCAGCAGCACACCAGCCTGTCGGAAGTGCTGTATATAGACCAGATATTCCATAATGAGCGACTGAACTTCGTTCTCGGCATCCTGATTATCTGTCTGGCCGTGTTCCTGGGTCTGGCATTCGTATCGTATCTCTCGACGGGTGCCGCAGACCAGAGCATGATTGAGGATCCGCAGGAGGGTGAGATCCTGAACCAGCACCATGAATTCATGAACACCTGTGGCAGCCTGGGCGCTTGGTGCTCGTGGTATTTCATTAAGCGTTGTTTCGGTCTGCCAGCCTTCCTCGTCCCCTTGTTCCTGCTGTTGCTCGGCATCCACTTGACACGCGCCTACAAGGTGAATCTGCTGAAATGGTTCCTCTCGCTGATGATTCTCATGGTCTGGGGATCGGTAGCGATGTCGCTGTTGCTGGCACCGTTATTTACTGATGCCTGCTACAGTCCAGGCGGCGACCACGGCCTGTATATCTGCCATTATCTCGGAAATCTGGTAGGCACTCCCGGACTGACAGTCATCCTCGGACTGACAGCTATCGCCTTCCTTACCTACCTCAGTGCAGAGACCATCTTCATCATCCGTAAGTTATTGAATCCTACCAAGTTTCTGGACAAGGTTAAATTTAAGATTACAAACAACGACCCCAACGAAAAGCCCGATTCCTACGAGGAACAAATCGAGGATGAGGACGAGGAGCCGATGGTGTATGACGATCCCGCTGAGCAGACGGTGGAATTCCTTAAAAATGGTGACGCCGTGGTTGTTGATACGGGCTATAAGGAAGAAACCGAAAAAGCCGTAGAATCCAGAAAGCCCAGAAAAGCCGGTGATTCAGATGTAGAATTCGACGTGGAAGCCGTCAAAGGTGAAGAGAGCGCCAATAAGAAGACCGTGGCCCAAGTTCTGGAAGACCTAGAGCCCTACGACCCCAAGCGCGACCTGGAGAACTACCGCTATCCTACCCTTGACCTGCTGAAGAAATACGATAACGACGGTAAGCCGTATATCGATATGGCTGAGCAGACGGCCAATAAGAACCGTATCGTAGATGTGCTGCGCACCTTCGGCGTGGAGATCTCGAGCATCAAAGCCACCGTTGGTCCTACTATCACCCTCTACGAGATCACGCTGGCTCCAGGTGTACGTATCTCCAAGGTCCGTTCGCTAGAGGATGATATTGCCCTGAGCCTCTCAGCCCTCGGTATCCGTATCATCGCCCCTATTCCCGGCAAAGGCACCATCGGTATTGAGGTACCGAACGCCAAACCCTCAATTGTGTCGATGGAATCGATACTTAACTCCCGCAAGTTCCAGGAATCAACGATGGAACTGCCCTGTGCACTGGGTAAGACCATCACCAACGAGGTGTTCATGTTCGATCTGGCCAAGGCGCCCCACCTGCTCGTGGCTGGTGCCACAGGACAAGGAAAGTCCGTTGGTCTGAATGCCATCATCACCTCTTTATTATATAAGAAGCATCCCGCTGAGATGAAGATCGTGCTCGTAGACCCAAAGAAGGTGGAGTTCTCGATCTATAACCCGCTGATCAACCACTTCCTGGCGAAGGTGCCCGACGAGGATGCCGATCCCATCATCACAGACGTGACAAAGGTGGTACGCACGCTGAACTCGCTCTGCAAACTGATGGATACCCGCTACGACCTGTTGAAGGAGGTGGGTGCGAGAAACATCAAGGAGTATAACAAGAAATTCATAGAACGTAAGATTCCACCGCGCGGCGGACACGACTACATGCCGTATATCGTGGTGATCATCGATGAGTTCGGTGACCTGATCATGACCGCAGGCAAGGAGATCGAGCTGCCTATCGCCCGTATCGCCCAGCTGGCACGTGCCGTGGGTATCCACATGGTGATTGCCACTCAGCGTCCTACGACGACTATCATCACTGGTAATATCAAGGCTAACTTCCCCGCCCGTATCGCCTTCAAGGTGAGTGCCGGTATCGACTCGAAGACCATCCTCGACCGCACAGGCGCCCAGCAGCTCATTGGTCGTGGTGACATGCTCTTCCTCAACGGTGCAGAGCCCGTACGTGTGCAGTGTGCCTTCGTCGACACGCCTGAGGTGGAGCGCATCAATAACTTCATTGCCGACCAGCAGAGTTACAACATGGCCTTCGAGCTGCCTGAACCCGACACCCCAGAGGCAGACTTCGGCGACGGTAGCGACAAAGATGTGGACATGCAGCACCTCGATCCTCTGTTTGAGGATGCCGCCCGTCTGATTGTCATCAACCAGAGTGGAAGTACCTCACTCATCCAGCGAAAGTTTGCCATTGGCTACAACCGTGCCGGACGTCTGATGGACCAGTTGGAGAAGGCTGGTGTCGTGGGAGCCGCCATGGGTTCGAAGCCGCGTGAGGTAATGATCCAGGACGAGAATAGTCTGAACAGCCTGCTGAGCGGACTTAAGTAACATTGAACAATGAAAATTGAACATTAATCATTATATGAAAAAGATTTGTTTTCTGATAACAGCGGCTATGCTATGTGTGGCCACTTATGCACAGACGGCCACCAACGTCCTCGACAAGGCCGCCGCCACCGTTTCCGCCAAGAGCGGAGTAAAAGCCAACTTCACGATGAAGGGTGGCATGGGTAGTACCAGCGGTTCCATCGTCATCAAGGGCAAGAAGTTCCACGCCACCACCCCGCAGGCCAGCATTTGGTTCGACGGGAAGACCCAGTGGACCTATATGAAGAACAACGACGAGGTGAACATCAGCAACCCTACGGAAGCCCAGTTGCAGGCCATCAACCCCTACAACTTCATCAACCTCTACAAGAAGGGTTACAAGGCCACACTGAACAGTAGCGGCAACAGTCATGTGGTACACCTGACCGCCACTTCGCCCGAACGTAAGATCAACGAGCTCTTCATCACCATCGACAAAA
>JAEETC010000314.1 GCA_016286585.1 Prevotella sp.
ATGACTTGCTCACTTATGAATTGTCAAAAGATTATAACGAAGAATTTGCACGATTTAAGAAGATAAGAAACAATATGTAGAACCCTCAAACGAAGAAAAAAATGAATCAGCAGAAACTCTGGAGAATTGCTTTTATGATGCTTGCTGCTTTCTCCCTCGCTTCTTGCAAGCCATCGGCACGGCAAACGGCGGCAGATGCGGAACAGCCGACCGACAGCACCGAGGCGGTGACCAGTGCGGACACCCTACGTTTGGTCATCACCGACAAACACCTTTCGCAAACCGACTCCCTTATACGGAGGATACTGAAACTTCCATTAGACTCTATTGTCGTGGAAATGGTTAATAATACCGACAGCACTTGTATGACAGGCGAGGCATACACCATCGAGCAGCGGGTAAACGATGTGTGGACGATACTACCCATTAAGCCGAGGAAAGACGGAGCCGTCTATGCCTTCAATGATATTGGCTACGAACTCGCCCCACACAGTACCCGCCTGTTCACTATCCATGTGGAACCAGACAAATACGACTTCGAGCGAGGACAGGAATACCGCATCGTCAAAGAGTTCCTCAAGAAAGGGAAGAAGGTACCCCAAAGCGTCTATTGTAATTTTACAATTGAATGAGCACCCCTTGTCGGGGGCTTTTGTTATCTATCTTTCACTCTTCTTAATCCTTGCCCTCATGCTTCTCACTGACACACGCTTCACGTTGAGGGCGGCGGCAATGGCCTCATCATCGTAGCGGAGGTCATCCTGCATGATGAGGAAGACGTACTGGGCGGTGGAAAGTGCGCTGTACTTCCGTTCCCACTCCTGCCAGCGCTTCGGGCGCAGTTGGGCAAAGTAATCTACCAGGCATTGCTGCTCCTTGGCGGTGGCCTCAGCGATACACTGGTGCTGCTGCAACTGGCTGAACATCTGCGTGCCAATCAGCAGCGTTCCCGATATGCGCTCCATGCGATTCTCCAGTTCCTCCTTCAGCCGTGCCATCTCTTGTCCGTTTTCTTGGCCGCTCTTTTCCTGCAACTCTATCTTCGTCCGGAGTTCTGATATACGCTTGGCATCCTCATCCAGCCTGAAACTTAGGCGGCGCACCTTCCTGCGATGCCACCATGCTGCAATCAGAATGGCAAGAACAATCACCACAATCAGGGCGATAAACAGTCTCTGCATCCAAGTCATACGACCGTAAAAGTCCTTGCTATGCTGTATCTCGTCAAACTTTTGTTGCCAGTCAACCATCTGCATAGCCTGAATGGTGTATTTCATATCGTCATACTCACCTATCATCATCCTTGTTTCTGAAGCCTGCTCTTGATTGCCCGTCAATTCATATAGTTCGGACAGAAGTACCAGACATTTTCTGCGAGTTCTCTGGTCACTATCTTCAAGACCCATCTTTGCCAGTTGGATAGCCTTCTCATATTCTCCTTGGGCCTTTCTTATGTAAGCCGGTATCAGATACCATGTGGTGTGGGTGGCGTGGGTGCCGTCCAATTGTTTCCATTCTTGCAAGTATTCTTCTGCCTTGATGGCTTCACCCTTCTCCGCATATAACTCTGAAACTAAACTATAGATATCTGACAACATGGACATGTTTGCATGTTTCTCCATCTCAACACCTTTCATAATATAGGTAAAAGCACTGTCCAACTGATCCATGTCAGCATGAGCGGTTGCACACATGAGCAGGCTTTTTACCATCATCGTACTGTCGTTGAGTTCGATGCTACTGTCCAGCAACTTATGCGAATACTTCAGAATAGATGGCTGATTCCTGAAATAGTAGTTGACATGAGCCAATAGTTGATAGACTTGGCTTTTCAATTCTTCGTCATCATTCTTCTCCGAGATGTACTCTGCCACCTTGAAATCCTTGACGGCATCAATAATATTACCAAATCGGTACATTCTTACAATTCCACGGTATAAATAGGCACGGCTACGGAGCCAGTCGTCGCCATAACGATTGTAGTAGTCAATACTGGCGGATATGAGTGAGTCATTTTCTAGCTTTCTATGAGTCTTATAGGCCACAATTGTTTTCAGCAGCCCGTATTCAGCCTTGCCGCTTTCCGTCAGATAGTGAGTATTTACCTTAGCCAAAATGACTCTTGCCTCCTCAGGTTTATTAATCTTTTTCCAGACTTGTCCAAACTGAGGCGGGTGTTGTTCGGCGCAACCTATTATGATGGCCATGACTGCCAGTATGATGAATAGTTTCTTCATATCGATTGCAATTTGCCTGCAAAATTACGGCTATTTCATCATACTAGCAAGTCTTTTTCATGGTTTTTGCCTTCTCTGCCCGTTCCTCTCA
>JAEETC010000315.1 GCA_016286585.1 Prevotella sp.
TGGAGAGTGTAGCAGGCCAGCGGACGAAGGACACCACGGTACGCACCACCAGCATCATCCTCTTGGTGGTAGCATTCGTGATGCTCTTCACAGCGGTGATGAACTATATCCTCGTGGTTATCAGCCTCTTGGTGAACCGTGCCAGGCAGGTAGCACTGCGCAAGGTTTTAGGTGCCCCGCACCGTGAGTTCTACACGATGACACTCAAGGAAGCCGGCATTCATCTCATTATGGCCTTGGCGATGATGACACTGCTGCTTCTGGCTGGGAAAGACTGGATAAGCGAGTTGATGGGTGTTGGCATTACGACACTCTTCTCCCGACAGACCTTCATGGTTCTGACCGTTGTATGCCTCGTTGTGTTGATCTGCTGCGGCATCTTGCCCGGAGCCATCTATTCGCGCATCCCGCTCACCTACGCCTATCGGCTCTACTCAGAGAACAAGCGACTGTGGAAGCTGTCACTCTTGGCATTCCAGTTTGTGCTCACAACGATGCTGCTCTGTGTGCTCTCCACCGTTTACCGTCAGTACGACTATATGCTCTCGAAAGACATGGGCTATCAGTATGACAGGGTGGCCTACGTCAACGTGAGTGCCCTGCACGGCGACTCCATCTATTCACTGGCCCGTGAGATGGAGCGCCTGCCATGCGTTGAAAAGACGGCAGCATCCTATTCGCTCTTCTGCGAATGGCAGAGTGGCGACAATGTGCTGCTTCCAGGCAATCCTCGGGAACTGTTCAACTGTGCTAACCTGTTCTTTGCCGAGCAGGGACTGGTGGAGACCATGGGACTTGAGCTGGTACGGGGCAGAGGTTTTAAGCGGTTGGAGCATCCCGGATGGACGCAGGAGATGCTGGTGGACGAACGGTTTGCACAGCGGATGAAGGAAGTGGCAGGTATCGACGATGTCATTGGCCAGCAGTTCGTCAATTCCTCGGTAGGCGACGAATATCCCATGACCGTAGTGGGCGTGGTGAAGAACTTCGTGATGGGTTCGCTCGTCTCACGCGATGAACGTCCCATGATGGTGACCAACGGTAATGTCTTTACACACTACATCATGATGAAACTGCAAGCTGTGACTGCTGAGAATATGCAGGCTGTTCAACAATTGTGCGACCGACTCTATCCTGATGCCGACCTGAGCGTGAAGCCATACGCCGCAGAGTTGGCCGACTGCTACAACGACACGCGCCACACCCGCGACATGATTCTCATAGGTTGTTTGGCCTCGCTGCTGATCACGCTCATCGGACTCATCGGCTATGTGCGCGACGAGGTTCAGCGCCGCTCGCGCGAACTGGCCATCCGCAAGGTGATGGGGGCCTCAGCCCATGAACTGCAAAGGCTGTTCCTGCGCAGTATCGCTGTCATCGCCCTGCCCTCTATCATCATAGGTACAGCCCTCGGCTGGTATCTCAGCACACTGCTGATGCAGCAGTTTCCCGACAAGATGCCGCTGTCGCTGGCCAGCTTTGCCGTCTGTGCCCTCCTGGTGCTCTGCATCATTGTGGCGGTTGTTTATCTACAGACAAGACGAGTATCAAATAGTAATCCTGTAAACTATCTAAAAACAGAATAATATGATTAAGTTAGAAAACATTCAGAAGGTGTTCCGCACGGAAGAGGTGGAGACCGTAGCATTGGGCGGCGTATCGCTCGAAGTAAAGAAAGGTGAGTTTGTGGCCATCATGGGGCCTTCGGGCTGTGGCAAATCGACCTTATTGAATATATTAGGCTTACTCGACAATCCCACCAGTGGCACCTATTACCTCGATGGTGAGGAAGTGGGTAAGTTGAAGGAGAGTCAACGCACGAAGGTTCGCAAAGGACAGATTGGTTTTGTATTCCAAAGCTTTAACCTGATCGACGAACTGAACGTGGAGGAGAATGTAGAGTTGCCTCTTACCTATTTGGGTGTGCCCAAGAAGGAGCGCAAGGCAAGGGTAGAGGAGGTATTGCGCCGCATGGCCATCAGTCATCGCGCCCATCACTTTCCTCAGCAGCTCTCTGGCGGTCAGCAGCAACGCGTCGCCATTGCCCGAGCCGTCGTAATGAATCCCAAGCTCATCCTGGCCGACGAGCCTACTGGTAACCTCGACTCTAAAAACGGCCTCGAAGTAATGCAATTGCTGACCCAACTGAACCAAGAGGGCACTACCGTCGTAATGGTCACCCACTCTGAGCGAGATGCCGGTTACGCCCAGCGCATCATCAACCTCCTCGATGGCCAGGTTGTTCCAGAAGTCAGTTTATAAAGAATCGTTCATAGACACGCCCTCGGCAGCCACTTATCGGCTCTGCCGAGGGCGTATTT
>JAEETC010000316.1 GCA_016286585.1 Prevotella sp.
CTCTCGCGCCTGCCGATTTCTTGTTCACTAAGTTCTAAAATGTTCATCTTAAATATTCGAATATTTTACTTTTATGGGTGCAAAGTTACGAAAATATCCCGAAAAAAGCAAGATTAGGGTAAATATTTGCAAAAAAAATGCGAAAAGTTTTGCTGTTAATAAAAATGTGTCTATATTTGTAGCAGAATAACTAAATGATACTAACTGATAGAATATGGATAAAGGAACGGTTAAGAAAAGAGTCATCGGCGTTGACATCAGTCTGAATGCGACGTCTTATGCCATTGTGGATGTAAGAGGTAATATTTTGGCGAAAGACAGTTTCCCCACAGAGGATTATCCGGAGATTGGGGCTTTCATCTCTGCCTTGAATGAGGGCATTGTCAAGCTGATTGAAGCTAATGGTGGTATGGAGAGTATCCGTTCGGTGGGTATCAGTGCACCCAGTGCGAATTTCAAGTCGGGCAGTATCGTCAACTCTCCTAATTTCCCGTGGAAGGGTGTTGTTCCCCTGTCGGCCTTGTTGCGTGACAGACTGGGTCTGGCTGTAGCTGTTGCCAACAACTCGCATGTGGTGGCTTTGGGAGAGCACGCCTTCGGCTGTGCGCACGGCATGCGCGACTTCATCATTATCACACTGGGTTCCGGCTTAGGTAGTTGTCTTTATACCGACGGAGGCGTGAAGCTGGGTTCTGACGGCTATGCTGGAGAGATAGGACACACGTGTGTGGAGCATGACGGTCGTCTGTGTGGCTGTGGCAACAAAGGCTGTCTGGAAGCCTATACGGCCACGAAGGGTATCATCCGTACGGCCCGTGAGGTGATGGCTGAGTCGGCCGAGCCTACTAAGATGCGCCGTGTGCCGAAGTTGTCGCCAAGGGTGATAGCAGAACTGTGTGACGAGGGCGATGCAATGGCCATTGAGACATTCCGCCGCACAGGTGAAGCCCTGGGCCTCGGCCTCGCCAACTATGCCTCTGTGATCGATCCTGAGGCTATCATCTTCACGGGTGGTATCACCAGAGCCGGCAAGTGGCTGCTGGAACCTGCCAAGAAAGCCTTCGAGGAGCATGTGTTCCATAATATTAAGGGTAAGGTGAAGTTCCTGACCTCCGACCTGGATGAGGGTGAGCGTAATATCCTGGGCGCCAGTGTGCTGGCCTGGGAGGTGAAGGAGTATTCGTTGTTTATTGAGTAGTTTATAGAGATGGAAACAGTAGATCAGATTAAGACGCGGGTTGTTGGTGTCGACATTCGTGAAGTGAAAACCACCTATGCTGTGGTGGATATACGTGGTGAGATTATCGCGACAGACTATTTTAATACGATGGACTATCCTGATGTCTCTGATTTTGTCACTGCGCTGAGTGAGAGGATCATCATGCTGGTGGAGGAGAACGGAGGCTATGAAAAGATACGCTCTGTGGGTATGAGTGCGCCGAGCGGTAACTTTATGACGGGCTGTATTGAGAACGCAGCCAATATGCCGTGGAAGGGTGTCGTGCCGCTGGCTGCCATGCTTCGTGACCGTCTTGGATTGGCTGTCGCACTGGCCAACGATGCGCATATCACGGCACTCGGCGAGAAAGCCTTCGGCAGTGCACACGGACTGAAGGACTTTGTGGTGGTGTCTATCAGTCATGGCGGACTGGGCAGCTGTATTTTCATGGATGGCAAGCCCCATCTTGGCGTGAATGGCTTTGCCGGAGAGGTGGGACATTCCTGTGTGGAAGTCAACGGCCGCGAGTGTGGTTGCGGGCGCAGAGGCTGTCTGGAGACCTATTGCTCTGACAAGGGACTTATCAAGACAGTAGAAGAGTTGCTTGCCGAAGGAGAGCCGTCGGCATTAAGAGACTTGAATACTATCAGTGTCCAGTCGGTGACCTATTATTGTGATCAGGGCGACGCTGTGGCTATTGAGGCCTTCCGGCGCTTAGGGTTTATGCTCGGACTGGGCCTTGCTAACTATGCCTCTATCCTGAATCCCGAGGCCATCATCCTCACGGGCGATATGATGCAGGCTGGTAAGTGGCTGCTGAGACCCATGCGAAAGTCGTTTGAGGAACATGTGTTCCATAATATCCAGGGAGAGACTCGCCTGCTCGTCTCCATCCTTAAGGAGGGTGAGCGCGATGTCCTGGGTGCCAGCGCTTTGGCCTGGGATGTGAAGGAATATTCATTATTCAAATAAAAACTAATAGAACTAGACAATTATGATTGCAGAGAACATTAAGTCAGAAGTGGTTGGCGTTGATATCAGTATCGAGACTACTACCTACGCCATCGTCGATGTCAGAGGCAATATCCT
>JAEETC010000317.1 GCA_016286585.1 Prevotella sp.
TTCAATGTTCAATTCTCAATTATTCTTAGTACCTTTGCACCCGCAAACGAAAGGAATGCAGAAACCACATGGTGCCTTAGCTCAGTTGGTAGAGCATCGGACTGAAAATCCGTGTGTCCCCGGTTCGATTCCTGGAGGTACCACTTCCTCCTTTCATTAGCCCGGTTTCGCGTGATGGCGGCCGGGTTTCTTTGTTATTGAACATTGAACATTAATCATCAGTAATATGGGAATAGTCATTGGTATTGACGTGGGCATCTCAACCACAAAGATCGTAGGCATCAAGAACGGAAAGGTCTCAGCACCCATCCGCATCACAGCAGCCGACCCTATCACCTCACTCTATGGGGCTTTCGGTAAGTATCTGCACGACAACGACATCGACTTGAAAGATGTTGAACAGGTGATGCTCACCGGTGTGGGAGCCGCCTACATCGACCAGCCCATCTACGGACTGCCGACTGCCAAGTCGCAGGAATTTGTGGCCGACGGTCTGGGCGCACGCTTTGAGTCGAAACTCGACCACACCATCGTCGTTTCGATGGGTACTGGTACCTCATTTGTCAAGTGCGACGGCAACGACATGTGCCATATTGGCGGTATCGGCGTTGGAGGTGGTACGTTAGCAGGCCTTGCCCGTCTGCTGTTGAATACCAGCGACATCAAGGCTGTGGCAGCGATGGCCAAACAGGGAAATATCCGCAACATCGACCTCACCATCGGTGACATCAGCGCCATCCCCGTACCTGGTCTGACGATGGATACCACCGCCTCGAACTTCGCCCGTGCCCAAAGCGACGCCAAGAAAGAGGACATTGCCGTAGGACTTATCCACATGGTACTGCAGTCTATCGGTTCTGCCGCCTGGCTGGCCTCCCTCGGTAGCGACATTCGCGACTTCGTGCTTATCGGCAACCTCTCGCTGCTGCCGCAGTGCAAAGAGGTGTTCCCCGCTCTGGAGACGCTCTACAACATCCGTTTCCACATCCCGAAGTACTCGCAGTACTGCACCGCCATCGGTGCCGCCCTCGACTACACGATCAACCACAACAAATAATCTCTTTTTGATTCCTACTCCATGGGGAACAGACCGTAGAGCTTGGCATCGATCATGTCGGTGACCTGCTTGAGGTGTTCGGGATTGTCGCCAAACTTACAGGTGTCGCCGTCTACAATGATGAGCGGTCCACGGTAGGTGGCAATCCAATCTTCGTAACGTTTCTCCAAGCCCTGCAAATAGTCGAGACGCATGGTCTGCTCATATTCGCGGCCACGCTTCTGGATCTGTGCCACAAGAGTTGGGATGGAGGAGCGGATGTAGATCATGAGGTCGGGCAGCTTGACAAGCGACATCATAAGGTCGAAGAGGTCGGAGTAGTTGTCGAAGTCGCGGTCGGACATCATGCCCTGGTCGTGGAGGTTGGGCGCAAAGATGCGGGCATCCTCGAAGATGGTGCGATCCTGGATGATGGTATCCTCGGACTTGGCAATCTCGACCACTTCCTTGAAACGCTTGTTGAGGAAGTATATCTGAAGGTTGAACGACCAACGGGGCATGTCGGCATAGAAGTCGGCCAGATAAGGATTGTTGTCGACGGGTTCGAAACGTGGCGTCCAGCCGTAACGGTGAGCCAGCAACTTGGTGAGGGTGGTCTTGCCACTGCCGATGTTTCCTGCTACTGCGATGTGCATATTGTTTGAAATTAAAGAGATGTTAGAGGGAAGAGGCCAAAGAGCTCGGCATCGATGCGATCGATGATCTGGGCGAGGTCGCGGGGATTGTTGAGGAAGTCGAGGCTGTCTTTATCAACCGTCATCACCCGACCCGGGTACTTGTGGTAGATGAAGTCATCGTAGCGCTGGTTCAGATTCTCCAAATACTCGAGGTTCATGGTCTGCTCGTAGTCGCGGCCACGCTTCTGGATATTACCCACAAGGTGAGGCACTGAGGCACGCAAGTAGATCATGAGGTCTGGCGGACGAACGATGGACGTCATCTGGTGGAACAGCTCCATATAGGTCTCGTAGTCACGGTCAGAGAGGTTGCCCATGGCCTTGTTGTTGGCCATGAAGACGTGGACACCCTCGTAGATGGTACGATCCTGAATGATGGTATGGTCGGCCTGCCGGATGGCCAACAGGGCACGGAAGCGCTCTTTGAGGAAATAGACCTCAAGGTTGAACGACCAACGGTGAATATCGCGGTAGTAGTCTTCGAGGTAGGGATTGTTGTCGACCGACTCAAAGCAGGCCTCCCACCCATAGTGACGGGCGAGCAACTGGGTCAGCGTGGACTTTCC
>JAEETC010000318.1 GCA_016286585.1 Prevotella sp.
GCTCATGCTGCTCGTTGTTGCTGTTGGCGATGTAGCCCTCCACGTTCTCAAAACTGCTGTTCCAGCGGGTATTGGTGTACTCCTCGCCCATTTCAATCTGGCCTTTTCCAATCGGATGGGTCACGAAAAGTTTCTCTGCCATCAGACGACTGCGTGTCAGGGCGTAGGTGTTCACATCGCGGTCATCATACTCGTCGCTCAGTTCCTGCTGCTGGTTGCGGTTACGCTGATTACGATAAGTATAGTCGGCATTGAAGTCAATAGCGAACTTTCCTATTTTACCTGTGTAGTAGAGATTCACTTGGTGTTTGGGCGCACCTTCGGCTCTGTTGACACTGCTGTTTTGCAGGTGGTCATACATGAAACCGTTGGCAAGCAGGTCATCGTCATAGTCGCTCCAAGTCTTCACATAGTCATAGGTGTTTTGGTAGAATCCGCCAAAAGAGTTGTTATCGTCCAATTGGTAGTTGAAGCCGAAGCGGCCTTCAAGGAATGGATTGTGGACCTCGTTTTTCTGCTTGTTGGTAATCACCCAAAGTGTGTCGGCAAAGACGGTCTGTTCAAACTCGCCTTTCTCCCACCGTTTATTGTAAGCTCCAAAGAGATTTGCAAACAGTTCCAGTTTTCCAGTGCGGAAGGTTAGGTTAATACGCTCGTTATTCGAGAAACCATGTCCTTTGCGACTCCATGATGATAACTCTACGCCCAAACCTTCGCCAGCAGTACGTTTGGTGTGAATAATGATGACCGCATTGACAGATGCATCATATCGGGCACCGGGATTCTGAATCACCTCGACGTTCTTGATGTTGTCCGACTGGATGTTCCTCAGTTCCTGTAAGTCGGTCAGCTTACGGTTGTTCAGATAAATCAAAGGCACACCCTTCCCCAGAATTTCAAATACATCTCCTTTCTTTGAAATGGTAGGTACACGGGACAGCACATCTTCAGCGGTACCCATTCGTTCCATCACAGTACCCTCTACATTCATTACGAGAGAATTGCCTTGCAATTGTACCTTGGGACGCTCGCCAGTCACAACGACGCCTTTGATGGTCATCGTTTCGGGCTTCATCTGAATGGTACCCACTTGCTCATTATTACATAGGATATAGACGGTCCTGTAGCCCACGTATGAGATACGTGCAAGAACGGTAGACTGCTCGTAGGGGATAACAAAAACGCCAGCCTCGTTGCTCACGCCTCCACCGATAACTGTCGAGTCTGATGGATGAAGCAGGTAAACATTGGCGTAGGGCACTGGCTGGCGGTTCTCGTCAATAATGGTGCCCGTCAGATGACGTTCAGTCTTATGGGTACACTCCACAAAGATTTCACTTTCGCCACGCTTTACGACACGGATAGGATAGAAGCCAACGATCTGCATGATAGCGTCTGTGACAGACATGCGCTTGATACTGGTGCTCACGCGAAATTCTTCCAAATCGTTGTAAAGGAAGCTGATGTTATAATCGCGAGACTGCTTGTTGAGGTCACGCAGAGCCTCCGACATAGATACATTATCGTAACTGCGCGTAATCTTCTGCGCCTGAACGTTGATGAAACAGAACAGGGCAATAAGGGTCATCATGAAGTGCTTCATCATCGGATAATCAGTTTGCCGTCCTCTACAGCCATATTGACATGCTCGAACATATTCAACTTCTCGACCACTTCTTGCAGGCTGTCGTTCCGTTTCCAAACGAAATAGAAACGGAGTTGCTTGGCCTGATCGTTCCGCAAGTCCATACCGATGTGATGATAGACTGCAATGTCCTTGGCAATGCTATCCAGCGTAACATTGTCGAAAACAACTGGTGTTGCCATAACAATGGTGTCGCTTTTGATGGTATCAGCCGAAATAACAGGTTGATGAGAGTCTGAAATCTCTGTTTCTTGAACAGGGGCTTTTGTATCTTTTTCTACAACGTTACGAACGATGTGGATAGTCGCAAAAGCCATGCCTGTGATAAAGAGTACACCTATGAATGTTGCAGCGACCTTCAGCCATCCGCGACGAGGTTCGTGTTCGGTGTAATGGGTCTTTGAAAAGCGCTGCCACTCGGCATCTACGTTTGCAGTATTCTTGCCTGTGTTCTCCCAAGTCATGGCCTGCTTCAACTGCGCCGCAGCCTCCATGAGTTCGCGCACTTCGGGGTCTTTTAGCATTGTCTCCAATGTCTGTTCCGAGTAGTTTTCGGGATGCTCCTGCATATCGAGCAGCATCTGGATTTTTTCGTTCAGTTCCATAGTCCTATCTATTTTTCTGTTTATACTCCTTGATCGTTGTC
>JAEETC010000013.1 GCA_016286585.1 Prevotella sp.
TCGCCGAGATTCAAGAGGAACTGAAAGGTGAACTCTTTTTCGTGCCTCAGATGGCATTGGTAAAGTACCACTTAGGCTACCTCCAGACGCTGGGCAGTTACGAGTCGCCCGCACTGGAGAACGGCAAGGCGTTCAGCGGTGGACTCTTCGGCAGCCTGCTTGGCATTCTGGGCGGTCCTGTCGGTATGCTGCTCTGTGGCACCACAGGAGCCGTGATGGGAATGGCTTCAAGCCGCGTAGACAGCGAGGCAGCATCGTCGCTGCTTGAGAATGTCTGCGACAAACTGGAGGACAACACCGTGGCCATCGTCGCCCTGACTCGCGAGGAGAACGAGACGTATCTGGACAATATCCTGAAGAAGTTC
Source organism: Prevotella sp. (assembly GCA_016286585.1). Classification (GTDB taxonomy): domain Bacteria; phylum Bacteroidota; class Bacteroidia; order Bacteroidales; family Bacteroidaceae; genus Prevotella. The sequence goes on from JAEETC010000013.1 coordinate 366, forward strand.
GATGCCGTCGTCATTCGCCGCAGTGCTATCCTTGTGGCCGAGGAAGTGGCCGAGGCCAGGCGCATGGAGGAGGACATGCAGCAGCAGGTCCGTGCCCAACTGCGTGCTGAGAAGAAGCAGGAATTCAAGGATAAGATTCAGCAGAAGCAGGAGCAAATCAAAACCGACTTCGAGGCTTTCAAGGCTAAGTTTAAGCAAAAAGGATGAAGATTTCCCTTTAAAACCATGAAAAGGTGACAGACACTTTGTGCTGTCATCTTTTTATTTTTCCCTAAATTCCGTGGGTGAGACACCTTCGTTAACCTTGAAGAAGCGGCTGAAGGCGGCCTGGTCAGGGAATCCGAGGCGGAGGGCTATCTGTTGCACAGTCAGCTGGTGCTGATGGCGAAGCAGGGTCTTGGCCTGAATCATGACATAGCTGCTAATCCACTGGCTGGCGGTGATGCCTGTCTGCTGTTTGATGATGGTGGCAAAGTGTTTGGGAGTAAGGCAGAATAGGTCAGCATAGAAACGCACTTCACGACTTTGGCGAAAGTGCTCTACAACGGCTTGGTGAAAACGGATGAAGAGTTCCTGCCGAGGCGAGAGCGGACTGTCTTCCTTGCCGTTCTCACGACGGTAGTCCTGCAGGACTGTTGCCAGAATGTGCAACAGACCTTTAAGTATCATCTCACGGCTTTGTGTCATGCTTTCGCTGATGCTTTTAAGTAACATCAACAGACGGACAACGTTTTCTGTCTGTTCGTCAGTGAGGTGGAAATCAGGTTGCCAAACATAATGATAGAATCCTACGAAGAGGGTGGGTGTAAGGCTTTTCATCTCCTGTTCCAAACGTGGTGAAATGGCAAGCAGTATGGCATGGTAGTCAGCAGAAGACTCATGGGAGCACAACGTGTGGTTGGCATGTACGACGGCAACATCGTGTGCCTGAAAACGGACAGGGCGCATGTCATATTCGGCACGAACCCACCCCTGGACATTCAGCGAGATTGCGCCAACTTATAAGGTTAATTTTGCCTTATGACTTCAATTTGGAGGCAGCTTTTATGATTCTTTTTCTTTATTCAGCAGGGGGTAAGCATTGTTGCTTCTATTAAAAAACGTTATTTGAGTTAAATTAATTAACAACTATGACGATATACTCGTCAGCACGTTCTCTGTAGGATTGCATACATTTGCCTTATATTAATAAGGTATATGTCTATATTGAAGAGAGAAATGACACCCCTGTTAAAGCCAGGGCTGGCAAAAGATATCATGGAAACCCTGCTGGAGCAATTGAAGAGTTTCCACAATCGGGGACTGACAAGATATATAGAGGATAGAGGCGTGAACGGGAAAGACCTGAAACCAGACATGCCTTACGACATGCGATGGACGAAAGTGTGTAAGATCCTGAGTTTAAAGGCAACTTTTCAGGACGAGGATGACTTCCTCACCGAATGGATGGTTCTCGGTTTACTCCTTTTAGGCAACACCCGACAACAAGCGATGGAAAAGGCACAAACCATCATGACATCACGCAATCAAAATAATTGACTACAATATGCAAGACCTGAAACTCAGTATTTTCAAAAACCTGAAGTCATACGACAGCAAGCCCGTAGGCCTTCAGGAGATCCTCTGGTGGATCCAACACGACGAAAGTGTCCGAAACAAGACGGAGCTCTATCGTAAGATGGCCTATGGCCTCTCGCGTGACGAAGCCAACAAGAAAGTGAAGGAATCCATGATGCCGGCCTTTTCTGTGGCCGTGCTTTTCAACGGTAACGGGAAACAGACCACCCACGTCACCCGCGTCACCGGTCTGGCTATCTGTGACATTGACCACGTTGACAAGAGTAAAGTGGAAGTGATGAGGGGGCAGATCCTGGCCGACCCGCATACACTCTTAGCCTACCGAACTATCAGCGGCGAGGGCTTTCGTGTCATCTTCCGATATTCTGAAAAACCTGTACAATCTGTAAGCGATTACCAGCCTCCAGAGAACGCATTGTCCTACAGGGCAGCCTATCGTAAGGGAAACGAGTATTTTGCGACGCTCTGCGGTGTCGACTACGATGGTCAGTGTGGTGATCTTACCCGTCTGTCAGGAATGGCTCACGACCCTGAGGCCTATCTGAACACAGAGGCGATGCCTTTCATCATCACCGACGACGAGGCAGCTGCGGCCAACCTCTCTGCCGACACCGAACCAGGGAAGCGCCGCAGGGAATATGCCGTCGGCACCTATCATGCCGACGCTGACGAAGCATGGACTGTCATCGAACCGATGCTGACCAAGCGTAACCTGTCATACGGTCCGGGCTCCCATCACCAGTATGTCATGCATGCAGCCCACCTGTTCAACCGTTTTGGCACGTCCATCGACACGATGCAGGAATGGGCCGCACAGAACTGGAGCGACTACGACCAGAAGGAGCGCGAGGGTATTATACAGTGGGTATGGCAGAACCGACAGTCGGAACATGGCACATGGCGCCTCTCCAAAGCCGGACGGGCAAAAGAGGTGTCGATGATTACACTGCCCGACATCGTGAAGTATCTCCGCGATAACAAGGTGAACGTCATCTACAACCAGATTACCGACCAGACCTCCTACCTCGACAGCCAAGGAGAATGGCGGCTGATGGAAGATGCCGATCTCTGCACCTTCCGCAAAAACATGGCCAACGACACGGGCAAGCGTATCTTAAAGAACGACGTCCGCGACATCATCAACAGCGACTATGCGCGGCGCATCCATCCTGTCAGGGACTTCATCCAGTCGCTGCCCGAATGGGACAAGACTGACCGTGTCACACAGCTGGCTGGTTATGTACATGCCGATGCTGTGCAGGAAGGACAGAGCGACGAGGAAGCACAGGAACTGCTGCGATGGGCCTTGCACAAGTGGCTTGTGGCGACGGTGGCAGGCTGGCTCTGCGACGAGGCCTGCAATCAGACCATCTTCACGCTTATCGGCCCCCAGGGTGTCTACAAGACGACTTTCTTCAGGTTTCTGTTGCCACCACCCCTGCGCAGTTATTACCTCGAAAACTCCAGCAACTCTTTCTCGTCAAAAGATGACCAGATAGCACTGGTCGAGAATTGTCTTGTGGAGATTGAAGAAATCGACATGTTCAAGGACCGCGACAATGCCGAGCTCAAGTCGCTCTCGACAAAGGTGACGCTGAAGATCAGACGACCTTACGACAAGTTTGTCATGGTCAAGCACCGGTTGGCCTCACTCTGTGCCACGGGCAACCAAGAGCGTTTCCTCACCGACGAGACTGGTAACCGGCGCTGGCTCTGTTTCCATGTCTCCTGCATCGACGACCCACGCCAATGGAACCTGGACTATGAGCAGCTCTACGCCCAACTCCGCAACGATTATTATTCTGGATTCCCTTATTGGTTTGACAAGCATGAGGAGCTGCGCATGAAGAAACAGAACGACTATTTCCGTATCATTTCTGATGAAGAGCAGCTCATCTCCCAACGGTATCGTAAGCCAAAGGTCGGTGAACCCAGCAAGTATATCAATGCCGCCACCATTGCCCAGATGATCAGCTATGGTCGTATGCCCATCAGCTCGCGCCGCGTCAGTCTGGCCATGAAGAAACTCGGCTTCAGGTCAGAGCGTAACAGTCAGGGATGCTATTATCGGCTATTTGAAATGGACCAGAATCAGCAACAGTCTGCCATCATAGCCGTTATTGCACAGCAAACGTCTGATTCCCAGTCAAATACTAAAGAACAAGATCTGCCGTTTTAACCCTGTTAATGTAACGAGTGTAATGAGAATATTAAAGTTTCTCTATAGAAATTGATTTACCTCGAACCAAATGTATTTCTTTATACGGGTTTTAGTTTTTCTCGTTACACTCGTTACATAAATTTATATATAAATTTAACCAATGGTCAACTTCTACGACAAAAACCGTTTCATCAGCAAGAGCACCTTGGCCCGTCTGGCCGATGTCTCACCACGTACCTTCAGTCGCTATCTGGCGACCCGTCGTCACATTCTCGATGCCATGGGCATCTCACCCAAGGCACAGAAACTGCCACCCCAGGCAGTCCGCTACATCTGTGAGGACTACTGTATCGATCTCCCGCCTGAGCTCCAGGATCAGGATGCCCTCTCCAAATCCCCTCTCTACCAATCCTTCCTCCGTGCCCTCCAAGAACGAGAACCGTTTTACTAAACAATTTTAGAAATTTTGAAAAATTTCCTCTCAAGTCCGCCACAGTCGGACAATGCCCTCTGGGAAAGTTGTACCTTTGCATTGTCAAAGTGACCAGGCGGTTGGGCCCAAGAAAGGGTAGCCCTTACTCCGGGAAACCAGGCACCTTTCTGCCAGAAAGGTTAGACCTTTCTCCCAGTTTGCAGCCACCTTTCTCCCGCTTACCTCACCACGACACCGTGAACTCTCAACTTTCAACTCTCAACTTTCAACTAAAAAAATTATGGCACGTTCAAACATTCCCATGGTGATCAACCTTCGCCAGAACACCAACGATGACTCCACCGCCTACGGCAAGTACTTCGCCGAGGTGGAGCGTAAAGAACCTATTAACCTCAAGGGCTTCTGCCGGCACATGACCGAACACGGCAAGATCGCCAGCTACCAGATGTGTGAGCTAGTTGTCAAGCAGGTGGTCGAGTGTCTCAAGGAACTCCTCTCACAGGGTCAGCCCGTGAAGATCGACGGCCTCGGCACGTTCACCCCTGCCGTAGACGGTCAGAAGCTCGGTAAGGCCAACATCACCGATGCTATCTCCAGCGGCCCCGCTGCGATGATCAACGGCATCAAGATCAACTTCCAGCCCGAGAACACCAAGGGCGAGAAGCTCACGTCGAAGTCCTTCAAGGACGACTGCATCTTCGAGTGGGGCTACGTCGTGAAGTCGATCAAGAAGATGATCTCCGGCAAGGAGAAGCGCTACCAGGAGAAGGTGCCCATCTCGACCTATGGTATCGCCATCGCCCAGGCCGACGTCCCAGCTGGCGGCGGTGATTAAGCCTTAACCTTTGAGAGGTCGTGAGCTCTGAGTCCGGGACTGTGCTATGGTACCTCTGGCAGCCGCTGCGCGCTGCAACAAGTCCACATCACCGCCATCAAGCCTGTCTGCTCAACTCACGTCCTCTTTTCTCTCAGGGCTCTGCCCTGAAACTCTGTCCTTTTCTTCGGCGCGAAGAAAAGAACTAAAAGAAGCATCCACCTATCCCAAGCCCTTCCCTATATGGAAGGGATGTAACTGACTCCGGGCGGAGACCGCCCTACATCAGGGTTTTGGTATGGCTCGCAAAGCCTGTGCCCTACGGGCGAGCCATGGTTTTTGACATCCCCGCTATCGCCGCCCCTTGGAAAGGGGCTCACCTGAGGCGAAAGGACTCTGTCAATGGAACTCAAAAAAGCAATGTCATTCTTGCGCCTTTTCTGTGCGGTAGCCGATAAAAAATCATCGCGTGTCCCGCGATACCAAAACGGAAGAAAATCGTCGGTTTCTGCGATTTTCTGTGTTAAGCCTCCCAATATAGGGGGAGGTTTGGAGGGGGTGGATGTCTCTTTGCTTCTTTCTCTGCGCCAGAGAAAGTAAGAATTACCAGCAGGGCAAAGCCCTGCAAAAATATATCAAATTTTTTAAATTACTATTTTATGAAACGAGAAACGATTAATAAAATTGCAAATTTTGTACTGACGGTCATTACCGCCTTCGTGTCAACCTTCCTCATGCAGAGCTGCATGAACATTTAATATGTTCTTGCGTCTAAAAAATATGTTCTTATGTACTTCTGTCTAAAAAACATGTTAATCTGTTATTCTGTCTATAATTGTTATTCTGTCTAAACATGAGAAGAATAGATTTAATCGTGATTCACTGCACGGCCTCGCGGCCCAACCAGCACATCTCCATGGAGCAACTCGACAAGATGCACAAAGCCAAAGGCTGGAAGTGCTGCGGCTACCACTACTACATCACCCGCGACGGACAGTTGCACTTCGGTCGTTCTGAAGAGATGGTCGGCGCCCACGCCAGGCATTATAATGCCCACTCCATCGGCATCTGCTACGAGGGTGGCCTCGACGAGAAGGGCCGCGCCGCCGACACCCGCACCCCAGCCCAGAAGCTCACCCTCTACACGTTGCTCGTCTCGTTGAAACAGGACTATCCTGATGCAGAGATTGTCGGTCACTGTGAGCTTGAGGGTGTCCACAAGGCCTGTCCCTGTTTCTCAGTGCAGCCGTATCGTGACTACTTCAAGAACCGCTAGGTGATTTTGTATATCATAGTATTGAGGCCGTGTCAAAATAGGCACATTCTCTAAATTTATCACAAAGCCCCGACTTCCTCAAGCCAGGGCTTTGTTATGTCGTTCACCAAGTTCCTCCTATCGCGCGAAGGTCGTGTCAGCGCTACGAGCCAACGGATCAGATGACCGACATCGTGGCCGATGTCTGTATGGAAGTGTATATCAGGTAATTACAACACGGGGAGGATGCGGCTCCAGACGAGGTTCAGCTCACCCTGCAAATCTTCGACATTGGAGGTGATGGCAATGACTGCGTTCTTGTCAGGCACGACAATGATATACTGACCGCGAGCTCCGTCGGCACGGAAACAGCCAGGACGGCAGCGCCACATCTGATAGCCATAGCCCTGCATCCAGTCGCTGGTCTCCTTGGTCATGCCGCGCTCAGCAGCCTGTTCGATACGCGTACCGGGGTTGATGCTCTCCACCTGCTTCTTCGACATCTCGGCCACCCACTCGGCGGGAATCAGCTGCTGGCCGTTCCACTCGCCTTTCTGAAGCAATAACTGACCCATCTTCGCCAGGTCCTCGGTCTTCAGATAGAGACCCCAGCCGCCACAGTTGATGCCCTGCGGACTTTCCTCCCAACGAGGCTTGTCAATATGCAGCGGCTCGAAGAGACGGGGTGTCAGGTAATCGACCACCTTCTCGCCAGTCACTTGCTGCACGATGGCTGAAAGCATATAGGTTCCGAGGCTGTTGTAAAGATAGAAAGTACCTGGTTCGTGTATGACGGGGTGGGCAAGGAAAGCGGTCACCCAGTCCTGATCGGGAGCACCGCGGAAGGACGGCTCAACGTCATGTCCGCACGACATGGTCAGCAGGTCGCGCACCGTCATGGACTTCAGGTTTTCGCTGACCTCGGCGGGCAGCTTGTCGGGGAAATAGTCAATGACCTTATCCGTCAGGGCCATCTTACCGTCGGCAATGGCCAGTCCCACAGCGGTAGCGGTAAAGGTCTTGCTGACGGAGTGGAGCACATGCGGCACACTATCCACGCCCTCGCTCTGCCAGTGGCTGTAGATGACGCTGCCATCCTTGACAATCATCACGCTGTGGATGTCCATCGAGTCATCGGCAGCTGCCTGGAAGAAACCCTCCATCGCCTTGGCTACACTATCTGGGGTTTCTGCACGTGGCAGGTCGATGATCTCTGCCGTTTCTTTTTTCTCGTTACAGCCAATGACGGCTAATAGTGCTACCAAAGCACCAAAAATCATTACTTTCTTCATTTTCATTTACGTTTAGTATTTGTTGGGTTGCTTTATTCGATTAGTACTTGAAGCTGGAGCCGCCGACGAATTCGCGCATGATGGAGGTCGGGGGAATCTCCTTGTCGCTGACGGGCAGGAAGAAGCGCAGGAACTTCAGCAGACGATGGGCCTCGGCGTATTCCTCACAGTTCTTGGGCACCGAGGTGAGGATGAGCTCTGCATGGGTCCGCAGCACGGCAAACTCGATGTTCAGGGCAGAGTTGAACATCACGTCGGCCGTCTCCTGGAAGGGGAATATCCACTGGTCTTCGGCCTCGCACACGTTTTTCCATTGGGCGATGGTCTGCTGGGCGGTATAGGCGCCTTTATTGTAGTCGCGGATGATTCTCCTGAGCAGGCGGTTGTCGCGCACGGGGATCCAGTTGTGGTCGTCGAGCGAGATGCTGGTGAGGGCGGAGATGTAGATCTTGTATTTCAGCGAGTCGTCGATCTTTTGCGTGAGCAGCGGGTTCAGGGCGTGGATGCCTTCGATGATTAGCACGGTGTCGCTGTTCAGCTTCAGCTTCTTGCCGTTATACTCGCGCTTGCCGGTCACGAAGTTGTATTCGGGTATCTCTACGCGTTCGCCGGCCATCAGGCGCATCAGGTGGTCCTCCATCAGGTGGTAGTCTACCGTCTCGATATTGTCGAAGTCGTAGTCGCCGTTGGGCAGCTTGGGGGTGTCGAGGCGATTCACGAAGTAGTCGTCGGTGGAGAACGATACGGGCCTTAGTCCGCAGGCCAGCAGCTGGACGGAGAGACGCTTGCAGAAGGTGGTCTTGCCCGAGCTTGACGGCCCTGTGATGAGCACGATCCTGACGGGGTTCTTCTTCTGGTGGAAGCGACGGTCGATCTCCTCGGCTATCTGCACGATCTTCTTCTCCTGCAAGGCCTCTGAGACTTGTATCAGCTCTGAGGCGTAGCCGCGCATGATGGCCTTGTTCACATCGCCGGCATTCGAGAGCCGCATGATGATGTCCCAGCGGGTCTTCTCGGCAAACATGCCGAAGGTCTTGGGCTGTGCCACCTTCTCGGCCACCTGCGAGGGATTGTTCCAGTCGGGCACTCGCAGCAGCAGACCGTCCTCAAAGCGCTCCAGATCCCACACCTTCAGATAGCCGGCGCTGGGCACTAACGGGCCGTAATAGTAATCCACCGTGTCGCCCAGCATGTAGTAGTCGGAATAGATCTGTCCGCTGGTCTCCAGGAGTTTTACCTTGTCGGAGAAGCCCCGTTCGGTGAACACGCGGATGGCCTCTTCTGTGGTGGCCTCCGTACGACGGAAGGGCATATCAAGGTCGACGATCTCCTGCATCCGCGTCTTGATCTGTGCGACATCCTCGTCGGTTACCTGACTCCTGGTGCCTTTCTTGAAGTTGCAGTAGTAGCCTCTTGACAGGGAGTGCTCGATGAAGAGCTTTGAGCCTGGGAAGACGTCCTGCGTCGCTTTGTAGAGCAAGAAGCACAACGAGCGCACATACACCCTGTGGCCCGAACCCTCGCGGGCATCGAGGAACTCCACGTCGCGGTTCTGGTAGAGCCTGAACTTCAGGCCCTGTGAGGTGTTGTTCACCTTAGCCGACACTACGGGGTAGGGTAGGTGTATCTCGTCGGCAAACTCCTGATACACGTCGAGCAGCGAGGTCCCCTCAGGGAAACTCTTCGTTACATTATTGTTTTTGCAGCGGATCTGTAGCATATTTTGGCTCTAAGTGAGGGGGCAAAGATAGGCATTTATTATGAAACACACAAGAAAAAGGGGGAAAAATTTTGTTTTTTGCTCACAAATGAGTATCTTTGCACATTGATCATGATCATTAAAATTTCAAGTAAGATGAAACAGCATTATCGTTTTTTGGCAATCGCTGGAGGATGCATTGCCTTGGTGTTTATCCTGTTTGCCACCTGTTGCACCGTCGTTGACTCGGGTGAGGTGGGCATTCGTTTCCACAAATGGTCGCTCAACGAGCAGGACTATGGCGGCGTGGAAGGCACGTGTAAGGGTTGGGTGTTTTATAACCCCATCACCACCAATGTCTTTACCTATCCGACGTTTACGCAGCGTAAGCAGTATGAGACTTTCTCCGTGAATGCGAAGGATGCTTCGCTCTTTGAGATGGATCCCACCATCGCCTACCGCATTAATCCCGACAAGGCTTGCGACATCTTCACCAAGTATCGTGTCGGTGTGAAGGAACTGGAAGAGGGCTATATCCGCACCTGTATCTACGAGGCCTATCGTACTTGTGCCAACCAGTACACTTCCGACTCGCTGATGTCAAACCGCGCCAACTTCGAGCGTGACGTGAGGGCCCGTCTGGAGAAGTCGTTGATGTCGGAGGGATTCCTCGTGGAGGAGTTCACCAGCAAGATCACCCCGCCATCGTCGCTGCTCTCGATGATTGATGCCAAGAACACCGCCATCCAGAGTGCCCTGAAGGCCGAGAACGAGGTGAAGGAGGCTGAGGCCAACGCGAAGATTGCCGTCGCCAAGGCCGAGGGTAATGCGAAGGCCATGAAGATCAAGGCTGATGCCGAGGCTTACTATAACCGCACGATTGCCGCTTCACTCTCGCCGATGATTGTGCAGGAGGATATGATTGAGAAGTGGGATGGCAAGATGCCTCAGATCATGAGCGGCAACGGCGGTATGATCATGGATATCTCAAAGATTATCGGTAGCAGCAAATAAAGAGTAAGGAGCGTTATGGAGAAGAGACAATGGAAGACCATTCGGGAGTTCGAGGAGATTCTCTTCGAGGCGTATAACGGGATTGCGAAAATCACGATCAATCGTGCAAGGTATCGTAATGCCTTCACGCCGAAGACTACGTATGAGCTGAGTCAGGCCTTTGCGATGTGCCGCGAGATGCAGGACGTGAGCGTGGTGCTGCTGACGGGGGCGATGAGTGAGGTGCCTGAGGGTAAGACTCTGGGTGACGTGAAGCATGCCTTCTGCTCGGGTGGCGACATGCATGTGAAGGGTCGTGGCGGCTATGTGGACGATGAGGGTGTGCCCCGTCTGAGTGTGCTCGACGTGCAGATGCAGATACGTCGTCTGCCGAAGCCGGTGATTGCCATGGTGAACGGCTATGCGATTGGTGGGGGACACGTGCTGCACCTGGTCTGCGACCTGACGATTGCCTCGGAGAATGCCATCTTCGGACAGACAGGTCCCAAGGTGGGCTCCTTCGATGCAGGCTTCGGTTCCAGCTATCTGGCCCGTATCGTGGGACAGAAGAAGGCGCGGGAGATCTGGTTCCTCTGTCGGCAGTACACGGCCCGAGAGGCTGAGGAGATGGGAATGGTGAACAAGGTGGTGCCCATCGAGCAGTTGGAGGACGAGTGTGTGGCGTGGGCAGAGGAGATGATGGAGCGTTCGCCGCTGGCGCTGAGGATGATCAAGGCCGGACTGAACGCGGAGTTAGACGGTCAGGCGGGTATCCAGGAACTGGCTGGCGATGCCACGATGCTCTACTATTTCCTCGACGAGGCCCAGGAGGGGGGAAAGGCGTTTCTCGAGAAGCGGAAGCCGGACTTTAAGAAGTATCCCAAACTGCCGTAAAGACAGAAGGACATGTTCTTATGTTCTTATGTCTAAAAAAGAATAATCTGTAGCTTATGTATAAATACGAAATAGAAGAAAAGACGCTCCATTTCAAGCAGCCGGCGGGGACGTCGAGGGGTGTGTATACAACCAGGAAGATATGGCTGGTCCGTCTGTCGGACGGCGAGAAAGATGGAGTGGGGGAGTGTGCCCCGTTGCCCGATTTGAGTTGCGACGCTTTGTCCGATCATGCTTATCGTGAACGGCTTGAAAAGGCTTGTGAAGAGCTCTGCCTGGCGGGCGGGATTGATTGTGAAATATTACGAGATTATCCCTCGATGCTCTTCGGTCTGGAGACGGCTTTGCTCTCCCTCCAGAGTAATCTCTCACCTCTTACCTCTCACTACTCACCTCTTTTGTTCGATACGGCCTTCAGTCGTGGTGAGGTGGGAATTCCCATCAACGGTTTGGTGTGGATGGGCAGCTATGAGGAGATGTTGAAAAGGATGGAGGAAAAACTGGAGAAGGGCTTCCGTTGTGTGAAACTGAAGATCGGGGCTATCGATTTCGATCAGGAACTCGACTTGATCAAGCGCATCCGTGAACGGTTCTCCTTCCATGAGGTGGAGTTGCGACTCGACGCCAACGGGGTCTTCCCCTACGAGGAGGCACTCTATAAACTGGAACTCCTGTCGCAGTATGCCATCCACTCGATCGAACAGCCCATCCGTCAGGGGCAGTGGGCCTATATGGCGGAACTCTGCCGGGAATCGCCTCTGCCTATCGCCCTCGACGAGGAACTGATTGGCGTAAACGATCCGGAGATGAAGCGTCACATGCTCAATATCATCAAGCCCCGTTATATCATCCTGAAACCTTCGCTGCACGGCGGAATGATGGGATGTAGGGAATGGATTGAGACGGCTCGTGACATGGGCATCGGCTCGTGGATTACCTCAGCTTTGGAGAGCAATATCGGATTGAACGCCATCGCGCAGTTTGCCTCTGACGTCTACGGCGACCATATTACCATGCCGCAGGGACTGGGGACAGGACAGCTGTTTACGGATAATATCGATATGGGGCTGGAGATTCGTGGCGACATGCTTTGGAGACAGAAGAACTTTTTTAGACAGAAGAACATAAGAACATAATTTTTCAGACAGAAGAACATAAGAACATATTGGCTGCGCCAGAAGGGTGGAATAATAATCTGTTCTTATGTTCTTCTGTCCAAAAAATAAAATATGTAGCGTATGTCTTTAAAAGAGTTTTTGAAGGAATGGAATAGCGACAGTCCTTATGTGAGGGTGCAGACGAGCGGTAGTACGGGTGAGCCGAAGGCGATGCTGGTGGAGAAACGGCGGATGCTGGCCTCGGCTCGCAGGACTAATGACTTCCTCGGACTGCAGAAGGATGATACGGCATTGTTATGTATGTCGGTCGACTATATCGCTGGCAAGATGATGGTGGTGAGGGCATTAGAACGTAGTCTCAAGCTCGTCACAGTGGAACCGTCTGGGCACCCTCTGGCGGCAGCCAACTCTAAATTCTTCCCTCTAAATTCCAAAATAGACTTCGCGGCGATGGTACCCATGCAGGTGTATAACTCACTGCAGGTGCTGGAGGAACGGGAAAGAGTGAAGCAGATCAAGCATTTGATTATCGGTGGTGGGGCGATTGATGAGGCGATGGCAGAAGAGCTGAAGTCGTTTCCGAACCATGTATGGAGCACTTATGGGATGACGGAAACACTTTCGCATATTGCCCTGAGACGGTTGTCGGGGCCTGAGGCGTCAGAGTGGTATACACCATTTCCGAAGGTAAATGTCAGTCTGAATGAGGAGGGCTGTCTGGTGATCGATGCGCCTGAGGTTTGTGAGCAGAGGCTGGTGACCCATGACATCGCAGAGTTGGCGACAAATAATCAATCCTTCAAAATTCTGGGAAGGAAGGATAATGTGATCTGCTCCGGGGGGATCAAAATTCAGGCGGAAGAGGTAGAGAGACTGCTTCGTCCGCATTTACACGAAGCATATTTGATCTCTAAACGGCCAGACCAAAAGTTTGGCGAGGTGGTTGTGTTGCTGACGGAAGGCGATGTGGAGACTGCCAGGACGGTCTGTGAGGCTGTGCTGCCCAAGTACCAGCGGCCGAAGGCGTATGTCCATGTCAGCGAGATTCCCCTGACAGAAACCAAAAAGCCTGCCAGAAAACTTGCTGAAGAATTAGCCACAACGGATTTCACGGATTAAACGGATTATCCGAGTCTCTGATGATCAGAAAGGCTTGAATCCGTGTAATCCGTGAAATCCATTGTTTAATGATTGTCATTGTCTCATTTCCAGGGAATCCAGTAGTTGAGGTTGATGTCCTTGTAACTCTCTGGGGCGATGCGCACTTTCGTGTTCTGATTCTCCTTGCCTAAGAGGAATCTGTCGATATAAGCTTCTACCTCAGGGAACTGCACCTCGGGCAGCTGACAGTGTCCGTGGTTGGCGACGATAGAGTAGCCCACGCGGTCGGCAATGCCAAACTGCTCCCACACTTTCATGGCCGCATTCATTGAGACATAAGCCGAGGGGTCTGCCAGCCATACGAAGTCAGGATTGCCCAGCATCAGCAGGGCTCGTGGGCAGACCATGGCTGCCAGCTCGTGGTGGTCGTGGGGCAGGTATGCCACGTTCTCCTCGCCGTAGTTCTCACGCAGACTCTCCTTGAACCAGTTGTAGTCGGTCTTGTCGAGGTTCTCCACAGGCTCAGCGCCAGGTTGAATGTTCAGCCAGCGGGAGTAGCGCCAGTTGGCGACTCCACCCCCACCAGGCTCCTGTGCGATGGTCAAGGCTATGCGCTCGTCGAAGGCTCCGCAGAAGAGCGCCATCTTACCGGCATAGCTACAGCCTGTGACACCGATATGCTTCGTGTCGATCTTCGTGACCTCAGGTCCCAGCTGCTGGAGTCCGTCGATAAGACGGCTCAGGCCCCAAGCCCATTCGCTGTAGGCACCATTGTCCTTCAATTCGGGGTATAGACGGTCGAAGTCGTAGTTGCCGCGTCCTGCAGGTTTCTTGCCAAAGCGGGCACCAAACTGGCTGTAGTTGTTCACCTGAGCCTCGCGGTAGATCATCGTGGCGATGGGACGCTTTTCGAAGAGGCTCTTGGGGAGGGCGATGCCACTGGTGCCGATCATCAGCGGGTAGGGGGCCTCGCCAGTCTTGGGATAGCTGATGAGGGCGCTGAGGCTGAGCGTCGCACCATTCACGGTGACGTCGACCTTCAGGGTGTCGCCGTCCATCCTGGCTTTTACGGCTGAGGGATCGACGACGGGCTTCGTGCCGATCTCGTAGTGCTGGATCTCCTTGGCGATCTCGCCGCGGCGGAGTGACCAGTCCTTGAAATCGGTGATGCGGCTGCTGCCGTCAGACCACTCCAGAGGATCGGGCAAAGCCTCGGTCTTGCGGCTCTGCTCCTTGGTGGGAAGCACGGGGTTGGCATTGGCTCCGGTGTTCTCGGTTTCGTACACAAGCGGCAGACTCTGTGCTGTCGCGCTGAGGCCGGTTATAAGCACGGCTGTCAGGGAAAGAAGTCTTTTCATCATGAGTCTTGTTAGTTGATTCATTCAATATTGTTGTTATTATTGTATGCTAAAATCCAATTCTTTTTATAAAGATAGGACTACTCTCGCGAGCGGCCCTATCCGGATTAGCTAGTAACATGATAGGTCTGATAAGTTGATTGGTTAGTCGTCAGCACTCACGATAGAAGTCGAGTGCTTCGGATATCTCCTCTTTCGTGGCGGTCTGGTTGATACGTATATCACCGATGCCACCTAAGAGGGTGAAGTTGATGGTGCCCGCCACATTCTTCTTGTCGTGGGTCATCAGCTCCAGCAGGGTGGGGTAGTCGTCGCAGGTGATGGCCATCTTCCCGTAGTGCTCCTTGATGAAACCGACGGTCTGGTGCATCTTGTCCGTGGGAAATCCTGTCTTGACGGCGCTGAGATAGAGCTCGCAGACGAGTCCGTAAGCAACGGCATAACCATGTAATAGAGGTGAGAGGTGAGAGGTCAGAGGTGAGAGGGCGAACGATTCGAAGGCGTGGCCGATGGTGTGTCCGAGGTTCAGGGCCTTGCGGATACCCTGTTCCAAGGGGTCCTCGGTGACGATGCGCTGCTTGACGGCTACGCTATCAGCCACCATGCGTTGTAACATGGAGAGGTCAGGGCTCTCAAGTTTAAAGTTGATCAGTTCTGCCCACATCTGACTGTTGGAGATAAGACCGTGCTTCAGCATCTCGGCATAACCGGAACAGATGTTCTCCGCATCGAGAGTCTGCAGGAACTGGGTGTCGAGGATGACGGTGCTGGCATTGCTGAACACCCCCACCTCGTTTTTCAGACCCCGGAAGTTGATGCCTGTCTTTCCGCCTACGCTGGCATCGACCATTGCGAGCAGCGTGGTAGGGATGTTGATGTAGTTGATGCCCCGCTTGAAGGTAGAGGCGGCGAAGCCTCCCAGGTCGGTCACCATGCCACCGCCTATATTAATTAATAAGGAGTGGCGCGTGGCCCCTCCCTCACCTAATGCTTCCCATACATGAGAAAGCGACTCAAGTGTCTTGTTGGCGTCAGTAGCTCCGATGACGATGGTGGCGGCACCCTGAACGCACTCCATCCCGCTGATCAGTGGCAGACAGCAGCGCTCAGTGGTCTCGTCGACGAGGAAGAACGTGCGGTCGTGTTCACAAATCTTGACGGCTTCTGTGAGAGCCTGTTCCAGATTTTCGGAGATGACAACTTTCTGCGGATTCATCTTTTAACGGTTTAGTCAGCCTGTTGGCAAACGGATGCAAAGGTACGAAAAATAATGTTAAGTGGACAAAGAAAAGAGAAAAAAATGCAATCGCGTTAAACTTTTTACCGTTAATCGCGTCAAAAAGACAAAATTTAAGCAAGAAATCAATGAGAAAATTTGTTCTACTGCTTGTCGCCCTGATGGTGACAGTCGTTTCTTTCGCCCAGCGAACAGTAAGAGGTACAGTTGTTGAACAGGATACGCAGGAAGCCGTCATCCAGGCCACCGCAGCCCTGTTGAAAGGAGAGAAGGTTGTGGCCAATGCGGTCACCAATACCGAAGGTGGATTCTCCATCAAGGCTCCAGAGGGCTCCTACACCTTGCAGGTGACCTACGTGGGATTCAAGACCTATACCAAGAAGATCACGTTGAAGGACAAGGATTATAATGCCGGAACCATCAAGTTGGAGCCTGATGCCATCATGCTGAAGGGTGCTACGGTGACGGCCCGCGCCCAGAAGGTGACGCTCAAGGCCGATACCTTCGTCTATAATGCCAATGCCTTCCGCACGCCAGAGGGGTCGGTAGCTGAGGAGCTTGTTCGTCGTCTGCCTGGTGCTGAGGTGAGCGATGACGGTAGCATCAAGATCAACGGTAAGCAGGTGAAGAAGATTCTCGTCGACGGTAAGGAGTTCATGACGGGCGACACGAAGACCGCTATGAAGAACCTGCCCACCAACATTATCGACCGTATCAAGGCCTATGACCAGCAGAGTGACCTCGCCCGTGTGTCGGGCATCGAGGATGGTGAAGAAGAGACTGTGCTCGACTTCGGCATCAAGGCTGGTATGAACAAGGGTGTCATGGCCAATGCCGACCTCGCTGCAGGAACGAAGCATCGTTATGCAGGCCGTATCTTCGGTGGTGTGATGAAGGACGATATGAAGGTGTTCCTCATGACCAACGCAAACAACACAAATGATATGGGTTTCCCCGGCGGTGGTGGCGGTGGCCGCTTCGGTGGCGGTCGCCAAGGCCTCACTGCCAATAAGATGGTCGGTGTGAATATGAACTACGAGAAGACCGACAAGTTCAAGCTCGACGGTAGCGTGCGCTGGAACCACAGCGATGGCGACACCTGGTCGAAGGGTTCTTCTGAGAATATGTTTAGCGAAGAAATTTCATCGTTCGGCAACAGTCTCAGTCAGAATTTCTCCCGTTCCAACCAGTGGAATGCCCAGATGCGCTTAGAGTGGCAGCCCGACTCGATGACCAACATCATGTTCCGACCCAATGTGAGCTATAGCTCCAACGACGGTGAGAATGATAGCAAGAGCGCTACCTTTAATGAGAACCAGAATCCCTACGACTATGCCACTGATCCTTTGTCAGAACTAAGCAAGTTGATCAATAATGGCATTGTGAAGAACTACAATGTTCAGGATGGCATCAGCTATAGTGACTCGAAGAGTGCCCGTGGTATGTTGCAGATTAACCGCCGACTGAATAACTCCGGCCGTAATATCACCGTCCAGCTCAATGCGAACTGGAGTGAAGGCACCAGCAAGTCGATGTCGAATAACTACATATATATGTATACTAATCCCGCTAATCCCGATACAACCGTCACAAACCGTTATAACCTCACGCCGGAGGACAGATGGGGCTATACTGCCCGTCTCACCTACAGCGAGCCTATCATGCGGCAGGTGTACCTCCAGTTCAGCTACAGCTATCAGTACAGCCATACCAAGAGCGACCGTGCTACCTATAGCCTCACGGGTGTCGACTACTCGGGTATTGTTCCCCAGTATCGTAACTGGGAGGCCTATCTCGGACGCCTTGCCAATCCGTTGGAGAGCTATGAGGACAACATGCTGAGCCGTCTGTCGGAATACGACAACTATATCCATACCGGTGAGGTCATGTTGCGCATCGTCCGTAAGGCCTACAACTTCAATATCGGTTTCCAGGTGATTCCGCAGAAGTCGCACTTCATCCAGGACTATCAGGGTATTCATGCTGATACCACCCGCACGGTGACCAACTTCACCCCGACGCTCGACTTCCGCTGGAAGAAGTCTATGACCGGACAGTTGCGCTTCACCTATCGTGGCCGCAGCCAGCAACCCTCGATGAGCGACCTGCTTGATATCAGAGATGACAGTAACCAGCTGCGCATTACCCGTGGTAACCCCGGACTGAAACCCTCGTTCACCCAGAACTTCCAGCTCTTCTACAACGACTATTTCCAGAAGCACCAGCGCGCCGTGATGACCTTCGTGAACTTCTCGACGACCAGTAACTCCGTGTCGAATAAGTCCACCTATAACCCTGATACCGGTGGTACAATCACTCGTCCGGAGAACATCAATGGCAACTGGAACGGTAATCTCGGCTTTATGTTCAACACGGCTGTCGACTCTGCCGCCTACTTCAACGTCAACACATTCACCAACCTCAGCTATAACCACAATGTAGGTTTCGTGAGTATAAAAAACGAGGAAGATTCCCAAAAAAGTGCAACCAACTCTCTTGGTATCAGTGAGCGACTGGCAGCCAGCTACCGCAACGATTGGTTAGAGATTGAACTCAACGGTTCTTTGAACTATACCCGTTCTCGTAGTGAGTTGCAGACCAATAATAACCTCGACACCTGGCAGTTCTCCTATGGTGGCATGGTCGGTGTCACGGCTCCCTGGGGCACCGCGCTCACCACGAACCTGAACATGCAGAGCCGTCGCGGTTATGCCGACAACTCGATGAACACCAACGAACTGATCTGGAACGCACAGCTTTCCCAGAGTTTCCTCAAAGGTAACGCCCTCACCATCTCGCTCCAGCTCTACGACATCCTGCACCAGCAGTCAACCTTCAGCCGTACCATCACCGCCATGTCGCGCAACGATACCGAGTATAACGCCATCACCAGCTATGGCATGGTTCACGTCATCTATCGTCTGAACATCTTCGGTGGCCGTGGTGCCCGTAATGGCATGTTCGGAGGCCCGGGCATGGGTCCTGGCAGACCTAATGGTGGCCGTGGTGGTCGTGGCGGAGGCTTCGGCGGTGGTCCTCGTGGCGGAGGCTTCGGCGGTGGAGGTGGCTTCGGAGGCCCGCGTCGCTTCTGATCAAAATGACAGCGGAAATCAACGATTTGTGTCATTTTGCAAAAATAATTCTGATTTTGCTTGCAGATATGCCATAAAAGTAATACCTTTGCAGGCAAAATCAGATTAAACTTTAACATGGGACAAGTCATCAAACCCCTGCACTATGATGCGCTGCTCGATACGAAGCAGACTGAGCAGGGCATCAAACTCATCAAGGATTTCTTTCAGCAGAACCTCTCTACGGAGTTGCGTCTGCGTCGTGTCACAGCACCGCTCTTTGTCCTGAAAGGGCTGGGTATCAACGACGACCTGAACGGTGTGGAGCGTGCCGTCACCTTCCCCATCAAGGATCTGGGCGACGCTAAGGCTGAAGTCGTACATTCATTAGCCAAGTGGAAGCGCCTGTCGCTGGCAGAGTACAAGATCGAGCCGGGCTACGGCATCTATACCGACATGAACGCCATCCGTGCCGACGAGGAACTCGACAACCTCCATTCGCTCTATGTCGACCAGTGGGACTGGGAGGCCGTCATCAAACGCGAAGACCGCACCATCGCCTTCCTCAAGAACATCGTCGAGCGTATCTATGCCGCCATCCGCCGCACGGAGTACCTCACGTGTGAGACCTATCCCCAGCTGAAGCCCTTCCTCCCTGAGAAGATCCACTTCATCCATGCCGAGGAACTGCTGAAGATGTATCCCGACAAGACGCCCAAGGAGCGCGAGGATGCCATCTGCGAGGCTTACGGTGCCGTCTTCATCATCGGCATCGGCGGTAAGCTCTCCAACGGCGAAAAACACGATGGCCGTGCTCCTGACTACGACGACTGGTCGACGGTGGCCGAGAACGGTCGCCAGGGTCTCAACGGCGACATCCTCATCTGGTACCCCATCCTGGGTCGTTCCTTCGAGCTCTCGTCGATGGGTATCCGTGTCGACAAAGAGTCGCTGTTGCGCCAGCTGAAGATCGAGGGTAAGGAAGAGCGCGAACAGCTTTACTTCCACCAGCAGCTGCTCAACGACCGTCTGCCGCTCTCTATCGGTGGTGGTATTGGCCAGAGCCGTCTCTGCATGGTCATGCTCCACAAGGCCCACATCGGCGAGATCCAGGCCTCCATCTGGCCTGATGAGATGCGCCGAGAATGCAAGGCCCTCGGCATGAATCTCATATAAGTTATTTGGAGCTCGCTTTTGCGGGCTCCAAATAGTATGTATTTGCTTTTTTTTATATAAAAACCTAAAATATTGTTAAATTATTGTTCCTGTTAGGTAAAAATCACTTGATAAGTGTGGAATTTCTTAAAAATTGACTAACTTTGCAGATTAGGAACTCTAAACTGAGATTGCATATGACTGACCAACTGAAAACAATAGCAAATTCCTATGCTGAGGAATACTGTAGTGATGCTATTTATCCTGCTCATCTTTTTAAGGCAATACTTCATAAAGATATTGGACTTGTACACTTTCTTGAAAGTGAACTTGACAAGGATTATTACTATCTTCAAGACTGGGCCGACGTACAGATGCAGTTATCACCGCGTGCTGTTCGTCCAATGCGTGATTTGGAATACAGCGATGAGTCGGTGGCGGTCATCGAAGAGGCTGAGAACTACAAGGTTAAGTTCGACCTGGACGAGACAACAGAAGTATGTGTGTTAGCTGCCTTGGTGACTCCAGGTGTAGGTTTTTCATTTGATCAGTTGAAGACATTACCCTTGACTCCGTCCGAGATCAGTGCGAAAATGGGTGGTGGGGTGAATGTAGAGGCTCCCTATATGGAAGGTGCTGAGTTGACGAAGAAGACAGCTGCTTCTGGCGGTAAGGGCAGTCTGGCCAAGTACTGTGTGGACAAGACCGCTATCGCCCGTGCCGGTAACCTGGATAATGTGATCGGTTTTGAGAAGGAGATATCCGTCATCTACGAGATCCTCGGTCGTAAGACCAAGGCCAACTTGCTCATCACTGGTGAGGCCGGTGTGGGTAAGACCTCGCTCGTGAACGGCTTCGTGCGTGAGCTGGCTGCCGGCCATGTGCCGGGCTTTTTGAGCGGTGCCGTGGCCTACGAGCTGGATACCGCTGCCCTCGGCGGCGATGCCCAATACAAGGGTGAGGTGGAAGACCGCTTCAAGAATGTCATCACTGAGGTGGAGAACCTGCCGAATGCCGTACTGATCATCGAGTCGATCGACAAGCTGTTCGACAAGCAGGGCTCTCTGTTCGGCGCATCTTCCATCCTGAAGAACGAACTGAGCAAGGGTCGTCTGCAGCTGTTGGCTACCTCGAGCATCGACGGCTATACGAAGAACATCGAGACCGATAAGGAGATGACCTCGAAGCTGGAGAAGATTACCGTAGAGGAACCGACTGCCGATCTGACGCTGCGCATCCTGAAGGGCGCCATCCCTGCTTACGAGGAGTATCACGGTCTGAAGGCCGATGAGACGGTGATGAGCGATGCCATCCGTCTGGCAAAACGTTATCTGACGGAGAAGTCGCTGCCCGACTCTGCTTTCGACCTCATCGATCGTACGATGGCACAGGTGAAGACCATGAACGACCTGACGGGCAACATCATTGCCAGTCTGCGCGAGAAACTCGACGCTATCAAGGCTTCTGCCGAAGGTAAGGATAAGGCCGATGAGGGACTGATGAAGGAACTCGACTGGCTGAACTATGAACTGTTTAATAAGGTGAGCTGCATCCTGCTGGCCGGTGTTGACTCTGATACCGACTTTGCGAAGATCGCCACCATCCAGGAACGTACAGACTTCCTGGGCGGCATCCTCGACAAGCTGACAGAACTGAGCGCCGAGCAGCGTACGGAGCTGAAGAGCGACGACCTGAGTGCCGTCGTGGCCAAGCAGACAGGTATTCCTCTCGGTAAGGTGCAGACGAAGGAGCGCGACCGCCTAATGGGGGCCGAGGAGACGTTGAAGAAGCGTGTCGTCGGTCAGGATCATGCTGTCAAGAAGGTGCTTGACGCCGTTTATGAGGCCCGTTCCGGTCTCAGCAAGAAGGGACAGCCGATGGGCTCGTTCTTCTTCCTCGGTCCGACGGGTACCGGTAAGACGGAGTTGGCCAAGGCCCTCGCTACCTTCCTCTTCGGCGACGAGAGTGCACTCATCCGCTTTGATATGTCTGAGTTTAAGGAAGAGCACTCGGTGGCACTCCTCTATGGTGCGCCTCCGGGATATGTAGGCTATGAGGAAGGTGGTCTGCTGGTGAATAAGATCCGTCAGAACCCGTATGCCGTGGTGCTGTTCGATGAGATCGAGAAAGCCCATAAGTCGGTGTTCGACCTGTTCCTGCAGATCCTCGACGAAGGTAAGCTGCACGACCGTCTGGGACGTGTGGGTGACTTCTCGAACGCTCTCATCCTCTTCACCTCGAACATCGGTGCACAGACCATTGTGGAGAAGTTTAACGCTGGCATCATTCCCGAGAACAACGAGCTGATGGACATCATGCAGGGTTACTTCCGTCCGGAGTTCCTCGCCCGTCTGACGGAGATCGTGCCGTTCTCGCCGATTACCGACAAGACCGTGACGAAGATCTTCGACATTCATCTGAAGGGTCTGCTGAAGTTGCTTGAGGAGCAGAATATCACGCTTGAATTGGCTCCCGAGGCCCATGAGACGATTGCCCTGCGTGGTTACAACCAGCAGTATGGTGCGCGTCCTGTGCTTGGCGTTATCCGTAAGGAACTGCGCCATCCCATTTCTAAGCTGATGATTGCAGGAAAGGTGAAACCTGGAGATCACATCACCGTCACGCTCGACGAAGACGGCAATGCAAAATTCGATATTAAGAGTTAAATAATGATAAGTATTCACTAAAAACCCCATTACAATTATGGCAATGAAAGAAAATTTTATTTCCATGGCTCCCGATGAGGAGAGCAGTGCGAAAGTTAGTCTGATAGATCAGAACAAGACGTTGATGATCGATCAGTACACAACCGATGTTGAGGCTGGTGCCCCTGAGTTTGTGGAGGATATCCAGAACATTAATGATGCCTTCGAGCACTTTAAGCCGAAGGTAGGTGTCACCTTTACTGATGCAGAAGGTGGTGCTGTGGAAGAGACACTGAAGTTTGGTGAGATCCGTGACTTCGAGGCACAGGGCGGCAAGGGCCGTCTGGTTCAGAACAGTCCGTTCCTTTCTGGAACCAAGGAACAGATTGACACCAATGTGAAGATTCGTAAGAGTATTGAGCAGAATCGTAAACTGCGTGACATCCTGAAGGAGGCCGGTAGCCGTGCTGAGTTGAAGGAAATGCTGCAGTCGATGCTCGATGAGTTGAACGGAGCAGAGTGAGTTTAGTTGACGGTTTACAGTTTACAGTTTATATTTATAGATTATGGCAGATGTAGAAATGCAGAAAGCCCAGGCCGCCGGACAGGCAGGTGCCGAGCTTCAAGAGAAAGAAGGTAAGAAAGACGTCTCTCAGTTGCTTAAATCATTCGGTGGTTTCAATGCCGTCCGTGGTTTTATGCCAGACGCAGATAATATGAATCCCGCCCGCAAGGCTGCAAAGGACGTATTTTTGAAGGATAAGCGCTTTAAGGACAAGCGTGAAGGACTGAAGAAGGAGATCTCCCGCTGGCTCGAACTGCTCAGCGACGACAGCATTGATAGTGCTACAGGCTATGCCGATGCCTGTAAGCAAGCTGAGGATAAATACACTGGCGTGCTGAAGCAGGGTATCACCGATGCTCTCTATGCCACTCAGAACTTAGAGCGTTCGTATCGTGAACTGGATTCATTCTTTAAGACTTGCGGTACAGACAAGGTTAAGAATCTTCGTATCATCAATGTCCTGAAGGAAGACATTGCTGATGCCGACTCCGGTTTTGCCGGTGAGGTGGAGAATCTCCTGCGCAACGGCTTCGACCGATTAAGCCTAAAGGATGCTTACAGCCTTGTATGTGTACCGGGTGCCGTGTTTACCGACAAGGTAGACCTGCTGCAGTGGGCCAAGATGGCCTTTAAATATAAGGTAATGCTTATCACAGATCATGCTGACGAATACTCGTTTGACGATTTGCAGGCCAACACTGAGGGCTATCGTGACAGTGATCAGGAACTGATGAATGTGGTGATGACCGCCAACTGGATTGTTGGACGTGAGGCAGAGAAGATGTCTTCTGATGAGGAGGACCAGAAAGCCTTCTACATTGCCCCTGCAGCTGCCCTCTGCGGAAAGCTCTATGACGAGACCGCCAACATGGCTCAGGGTGCTGGTGGTAAGAAGTATGGTACTCTTGACGGTGTGAAGGGTGTGAAGAGCGACCTGCTGAAATCGGAGATTGCAGCCCTCATGGATAATCAAGTGATTCCTATGGTATATAGCGAGGGTCGTGTGATGGCTTTCAACAACACCACACTTTATAATGGCGATCTCGATGCCATGAAGGAGTATCCTATCGTCCGCGTGTTCGACTGGGTGAAGAAGGTGCTGATGAACTTCGTACATGAGGTGGCCCTCGAGAACTGGGATCCGTACAACAGCCCAAAGAACCTGAAGGCCAAGATCCAGGAGTTCCTCAATATGTACAAGGGCTATGGTAACCTGTTCCAGAACTATGAGATTGGTGAGCCCCGTCAGGATCCTGTCACCAAGCAGATCACCTGTGACATCACGCTGACTCCGTTCTATGCAGCCAAGAACTTCATCATTAAGGTGGCTGCTGATAAGAAGGACAAGGAAGCTGCTTTAGCTGGTGCATAAGCAAAAACCAATAGGTAAAAATAAACATAAGTATTAACAAATTAAAAAAGAAACAATTATGGCAAAGACACCTGTTTCAATGAAGATTGACGGTTACAAGGACAGAGAGGTCCTGAAGGTAACCTATGAGTTTGATCAGGCTACTGATGTAGAGGGTCAGATGGCTGGTATCCCCCGTGGCGGTAAGATCACTGTCCGCGTGAAGGCTCTGAACGACGGCACACCCGACCTGCTCGCATGGATGGTAGAGCGCAATCTGCCGAAGAACGGCAAGATCGAGTTCCTCGAGACCAAGACGGGCAAGGCCATGAAGACCATTGAGTTCACAAACGGATATTGTGTAGAGTTCGAGGAGAAGTGGGAGGACAAGATGGGACACTTCGAGGAGATCACCATCACCTGCAAGGATTTCGCTATCGGTTCTGTGAAGTATGAGAACGAGTGGGCATGATAGAAAGGTAAAAAGGTAAAAAAAAATAAGAAAGGAAACATATTATGGCAGAAAATATAACACCGGTAACCTTGGAGGTTAAGGATTTCGAACCCCGTGAGGTGATGATGATCGATTACAAGTTTGATCAGGCTACAGACCGTGAGGGACAGATTGCTGGTATCCCCCGTGGCGGCAGGCTCACTATCCGTGTGAAGGCAATGAACGACGGCAACACCCAGATGCTGCAATGGATGCTGGCTCCGAATGATCCCCGTGATTTCAAAGTCACATTCTTCAACACCGTTGACGGCTCCACTATGAAGGAGCTGAAGGGCACGGGATGCTATTGCATTAACTACAAGGAGAACTGGGAAGACGGTCAAGAACATTTTGAGGAAATGGAAATCGTGTGCCAGAAGCTCGAGAATGGCCCCGTCGCTTTCGAAAATCCTTGGAAGTAAAGTTCCAATGCTAAATAATCAATTGGTTCAGCCGTAAAAAGCTGGATCAATTGATTTGCCGTGTTAATACGATTGTATGAGAAGAGTCATCATTACCTGTCTGACGCTATGCCTAACTGTGGCAGCATTTGCCCAGTATATTCCGGCTTTCCCCAATAAAGAAAAAAGGGATCCTGGCACTGAATATTGGGGTAGAAGAAATGCATTCAGGCACTTAGAGATATCGCTAACTGCTGGAACAACTGGCATCGGCCTCGATATCGCGGTGCCGTTATGCCGGTTCATGCAGTTCAGGGCAGGTTATGACCATATGCCTCAGTTCAAGAAGTCGTTTGATATAAATCTTGCAGGTGGCGGTCAAGCTGCCAGACAGTATAACAATCAGGGTTACCGAGTCAGGACTCCGTTTGATAAGATAGAGCAATACGTATACGATCAGACAGGGATGGATTTGGACGACCATATTGTCATGAAGGGAAAGATGACCATGCATAATCTGAAGCTTCTGTTGGATATCTATCCTCTGAAATACAACAAGCATTGGCATCTCACGGCAGGTGTGTATTGGGGTCCGGAAGAGTTTGTTTATGCGGAAAATACTCAGGAGTCCTTAAAGACACTGAATCTCATGGCATCCTATAATCAACAGTACAATCAGGCAGGTCCTGATGATGCTATTAAGGGTTATGGAGAACTTGCCCTCTATCCTGGTGATTATGCTCATGACATCATACAGGGGCTGACGGTTCATCGAACCGGAGATCCCTATTTGACAGAACCGACCGAACAACGGAAAGTTAGTGTCAGTATCAGGTCTAATGCCGTCAAGCCCTATTTCAGTATTGGCTATACAGGACGTTTGTTGAGATACCGAGACGACTGGAAAGTATCGGCAGAACTGGGTGCTTTGATATGGGGTGGTTCTCCATCGCAGCGTATGCACGACGGCATGGATTTGTCAAGAGACGTCAAGAATATCCCCGGCGGGTTTGGTGATCTTGTTGGAGTGATAGACTTTCTGAAGGCTTATCCAGTATTAAATGTCAGATTTGCAAAGACATTGTTTTGAGAAAATAGTTATGGGAAATTTCGTTTGTCAGGGAGCAATGCTCCAATGCAGTTTCGGTATGGCACCATCGACACTGAACGTGATCGTTCCGTTACGCCCCAAATGTGGCAATATGCTGATGGCAAATATTATGGATTTCGCGCCAATGGTGAACATTATGCCTTTTGGCATGTGTCAGTCGATGGCAAATCCGCAAGTTGCCTCCGCTACTGCTGCGGCGATGGGTGTACTTACGCCTATGCCCTGTATACCTGTGATAACAGCACCATGGAGTCCTGGAGGACAGGTGAAGGTGATGAATATGCCAGCACTCATCAATAACGCAAAGTGTATGTGTATGTGGGGTGGAAATATCTCTATCGCCAATCCCAGTGGAAGCATGATGACGCAGGGAAAATGAAAAGAATCTTGCCTCTGCTCATCGCTCTTTGTTTCTCATTTGTCACTTCATGGGCTCAGGAGATGCATATCGAGGAGTTTGCAAAACTCAAGAAAGGACCTTTGAATATGAACCATGTGGTGACAAATAAGCAACAGGCCATCATTGACTTGAAGACCAGTGAGAAGGGGTTTGCGTTCTTGGCTGATGGTAAGATGGAGATTCAGGCTGATGAAGGTGATGGTGTGCTGACACTCAAGACGCCTGACAAGACCGCTTTCATAGTGGTGAAGCATCCAGACTATGGCCAGCTGACATGGAAGGTGCCGACGAAAAAAGGACTGCGCAGGAAGAAACATTATACGGCTAACCTGCTGACATTCAGCCCTGATAAAGAATATAAACTGCAGAAGCAGTGGGTGATCTTTGAAATACAGCCTCAGGATGCTATACTGACCATCGACAGCACAATGACGCTCGTACAGGGTGGTAAACAGCAATTCTATCTGCCTATCGGAAAGCATGCTTATTTAGCCGAGGCGCCGTTCCATCAGCAGGAGGAGGGCTCTTTTGAACTGACCGATGATGAGCGGCAGATAGTGACGATTGCCCTCCAGCCGATCTACTCATATCTGACTGTACGGACATCTTTGGAGGGCTGCGACATTCTGATCGACGGCCAACCGATAGGACAGATGCGTGGCACAAGTGGACATCTGCGTGAGGGTCTTCACCGACTAACGGTGTTAAAGGATAGCTTGATGTATTATGATGCCGATTTCAATATAGGATGGCGAGAGAAGAAGACTATCGAATTGACATCAGATGATTTGCGTCCGATACTTAAAACGAAAGAACGTGAGAGGGTTGTCAGGAACCAGGAACAAGAAGAAGATAAACCCATCAAACCCATCATAGCTCCAGTGACCATCAAGGCATTGGATGATAATACAAGCATTTGGGTTAATCGTGAACTGAAAGGCTATGGCAGTTGGGAAGGAGAATTGGCTGAAGGCTTCTATCTGATTAGTACAGAAAAAGACGGGCTTGAGTCAAGGTCTACGACCCTCTGGGTTGACGATGACACGCCAAAGATGATTGAGCTTCTTGCCCCGATGGGCAGCTATGGCATGATAAACGTGCATAGCAATGAAATAGGAGCGGATGTCTACATCAATGGCAAGTTGGCAGGGAAGACGCCCTGTGTGGTCAAGGATCTGCCGTCGGGCAGCAATTGTCAGGTGAGGCTGGTAAAAGCCGGCTTCTATGAGGCTGAAAAGGAAGTCCGAATAGTTGGGAATGATCTGACAGACATTGATTTGAAGTTGAAGAAAAGAAGATAAACGAATATGAGTGCAGGTTTCATACAGGATCGGGTCAGTGCCGCCCATGTAATGGTGGTGGGCTGCGGCGCCTTGGGTAACGAGGTGCTGAAGAACTTGGTGCTGATGGGTGTCACTCATATTGTGGCCATCGACTTTGATGTCGTGGAGATGGGTAATCTCCCCCGTTCCGTTCTCTTTTCAAAAACTGACGCAGAGAAGCATCGACTGAAGGTGGAGGTTGTGGCAGAGCGGCTTAGAGAGATGAACCCGCAAGTGGATATCAAAACGATCTGTGGTGATATCGCCTACGATGTTGGCTTGGGATTGATTCGGCAAATGGATGTTATCATAGGTTGCGTTGACAGCCGTTGGGCACGCTATTGCATCAACCGTCTTTCAATGCGGGCAGGCATACCGTGGGTGGATGGGGCTATCAACGGGCTCGAAGGGACTGCCAGGGTGTTTATTCCGGGGAAGAACTGCTATGCCTGTAACCTCGGACCAGAGGGCCTGAAAGACTTGGCAAGGCGTATGCCCTGTTCAGGTATCATCCGGCGGCAGGAACAGGCAGGATCGGCTCCTACGACGTCCATCGTTGCTTCTATCATTGGAGCCATTGAGGTCCAAGAAGCCCTGAAACTGATACAGGCCGATTTTGGTACGTCACTCTGTGGCAGGATGTTTTATTATGATGGGGAACATGCAACCGTTCGTATCGCGGACTATCAGGCATACGATGACGACTGCCCGGAGCATGAAGAGTGGACTCCAGTCCGACCAACAGAGGTCCGTGTAACGCAGACCGTCAGTGAGGCGCTGCAACAATGGGCGCATGAATTTGGGGTTCTTGGCATAGCCAAGCGGCAAAGCGGAGCGGAATCAGTGATGCTTTGTCTGAGCAACGACTGCTTTGTTGACTATGTGTCACGTCGTGACAATGATGAACGTGTCTCCGTCATGCTGCCAGGCCGTGCCGTAGAAGCTTTCGTGGAGCAATCATGTGCACTGAGGGGATTACCGTTAAGTGCTCTATATCAGCACGAGTACCACGATATAGGTTCTGATTTTCTCTATAAGCATCTGACTCTGGCGCAACTCGGTATTCCGCAAGAAGATATTGTACGGGTGAAGGTTGATGGACAAGATTATTATCTAAAAATGAAGAGGGGAAAGTGAAAATAGTTAATGACTTACCTGAGATAAGGGCAGAACTTCTGCTGAACTACCTCTATCCAGAGGCAGACAGTCAATGGATTGCCCAAAACGAAGGATCTTTTTACCGCAACTACAATAGTGACCTGCTTACCTTTAACGATGAGCGGATGGAGGCCCAGACGGCACGCGACAGTTTCATCAAATTGTTGCCGCAGGGTGTCCTTACTCTGGATGATGACATGAAAGGTGAGGATGCGGCTGAGAAATTCAAGCAGACGGAACTGAGACTCAGACTTCTGCGAGAGACATTCAAGCCCATCGATTCCTTCCGGTTCCGTGACAGTCTTTTCATGGAGCGTCAGGTAGATAGCCTGCTTCAGAATAAACTGGCGTATATCCTGAATACGTATTTCGGCATTGACCTTGAGCAGATTGAAAGTCCCTACGTGCGTGAGGCCGCCATGTTGCTGCCCTATGTGAGTCGCCGTCGCGGAGACTTCGGATTTATTGCTAATCTGCTCCAGACGTTGTTGAGATGTGAGGTCGTGACTGACACAGGCCGCTATAGCCATACCGATGATACGCGGCAGTGGTTGCCGATGATCAGATACGAACTGATGATATCGGGACTGAGTGCTGAGGAATACCGTGAGATGGACAAGGGAATTGAACCTCTACGTGAATTTATTTCCGAGTGGTTTATGCCTTTCGAGGTATGGTGCCAGATAGTGATTAAAGAGCACGATGTGCCCCAGCAGACAGACACACGGCTGACTCTGGGATATAATACGGAGGTTTAGGGTTTATAGTTTACAGATATGGATATAAATGCGAGAATAAACTGGATGCCAGGTATGGAGTTGACGGCTGAGACGTTCTCCGGAATGGCAGAACAGTGGGACTTCAGTCAGAGGCTTGCGATACGTGCGGCATTAGGCAGCAACCGTATGGGCTTGGTGCCCGGCGCACCATTTAACTGCAGTGGTACGTTTGTCTCGAACCGCTTCGAGATTACCGGCTTCCAGTGCATGGCTCTGCTCCTTTCGGGCAGGATCGTCAATGCCGACGAAGATGTACAAGTGCCTATTCCCATGCTCTTCGGCGACAAGTATTATCTGACTGTAGGATTCGGTAGCGATCAGGCGGAGTTCCAAAAGAAGGGAGTCCCATTCGTCAGGCCACGTTATACTTACGGTATCCACACTATGGAGGAGGTTGAGGCAAATGACCTGTTCCCACTGGCTCGATTCCATTCCGTAGATGGGGTGTTTTCCGTCGACCTCGACTATATGCCGCCATGTTTGTTGCTCACAGAGAACTCGGGTTTCAAAACTTATATCGACAAATATGTTGAGCTGATGAACGTACTTGCGACCCATGCGAACTTTGAGGATGGTGAGGGCAAACGCGCGATGTTACGCTATGTATTTATGCTTAAGGGCTACAGGTTGCAGAACACAATGCATGACTTTATCCTGCTGACACAGGAGATCGCTCAGGCCATTGATTATTACATTGTCAAGCCTAACAGAGAAGAGTCCATCGAGGTGCCTGTTCCAAAGCAGGTTGATATACAGGAGTGGCTGAAATGGCTCGAAGATTATATGTCAGGTGCAGCCGTTATCTTAGATGGTGTGGTATTGGAAGACCATACAATAGACTATGATATGTTATTAGCCCAGGCTAAGAAAGAACTGTACGATCAATTGCATCCAGAACTGATCCAGAAACTGTTGGCCGACATGAAGGAGGAATTACAACAGGAGATGAGACAGCATGCGGAGCAGATGACGACTTATATCAATGAGACACTGAAGACCGATATTCTGAATCAGCTGAATAATGAGATGATAGACCAGCGTACCAAGCTGAATGAGATGCTGTCAGAGAAGTTTAGCGAAATGGGCAAACAACTCAGTGAAACACTTTACGAAAAGTTGTACTTCGATTTGTTCGAGAACCTGTTCAATGCTCTTTATGTGCCAGAGCCTGAAGAGGAGAAGTTTGTTCCGTTGATTTGAGAAGTTAAAGAAGTAAGAGGTTATGACTAGTATAAGCATTCCACTACAACTGACAGGCAAGGGACTGCGACGGGAGGAAGACCAAAAGAGGGCGATTGATGCAGCTATCGGGCTCATTATATCAACTGAGCGGTTCAGCACTCCGGCCGATGCACAGTTTGGGTTCGTGTTCAACAATCTGCGTTTTGAGATGTTCAACGAGAATGAAGGCGTGATTTTCGACTCAGGTGACACGGACACCATGAATTATGTTCAGGGAATCTACGACAAGAAGATCTCCGGTTCTTCGAAAAGTATCAATACTTTTGCTGCAGAACTGAAGACTGCCATTATGAAGTATGAGCAACGCTTGGATGACATCTCGGTGTCGATGACCTATATCAGGGAGGAACGTCAAATTTATATTACCGTAAAAGGCGTTATTGCAAATAGTAAGGAAGATTATGTTTTTAACAAGGTCATCAAAGTCTGGAATTGACGGAATGACAATAAATATAAAGTTCAGAGTGAATGAAACAAACCATATTTGAGACACGGCAAAGGGCGGAGGAGTTGTTGCTTGAGGCAATCAATATCTGGAGGCAGAGCGATGACAACGATAAGCTTGAAGGACTGGAAAATGATCCCGTGCTCAGGCTCATGATAACGGCCATTGCCTATCAGACTAACGAGAGCATCAGTGACCTGGAAATGATGAAGACCGAGGTCTTGGAAGAATTTGCCCAGTTGCTGACGCCCTATGAGGTAGGGCATGCCGTACCAGCTACCGCTGTCATCGAGACATTGCCGCAGGACTCACTGACTGAAATGGATGTCGATGACCAGAGTAGCTTCCTTCTCTCTGGAACGAATTTCGCGTTTATGCCTCTGCTGAAGACACGCATTCTGAATGCCAAGGTGAATTCCGTGGTCAGAATCGACGGTCGGCGATGGAAAGTAGGTCTCAGTTTCAATTCGCCGGTACGTGACCTTTCAGGTTTCGCATTTGCTGTCAACAGCCCTAATTACCAGGATCTCACAGTGAGCATCAAAGGTATGCAACTGCCGCTCATTAAGCCCTGGAATTATTCTGAGTTGCCACTATCCGGCAGTTTTGGGTTGGACACGATTATCTACAACCGTTCACAGACCTATGAAGCTTCGACTGCCAGTCTGGACCTTTTTGCCCGGCAGAATATTCGCATTTTCGTCATACAACCATTCACACCATTGCCGGCATTTGCATCGGGAGTGGAATCGGTCGATCTTATCTTTGAGTTCTCTGGCATCACCGAAAATTTCGTCTTTAACGCGAAGAATCTTTCACTGAACCCCGTCATTTTAGTGAATGCCCAGAAACATCAGACGACCTTATCAGGACAGACACCTATTGCCCGTGTGGCAGGATTCGATAAAAACGAAAGTTCCGCCAATCAGCAGTTCCTCCACGCCATTCGTCCTTCTGAGGAACAGATCTATGGAAACAGTCTGGTGGAGGTACGCAGGGTGGCAGCTGATCGCTTCAATCAGGGACGGCTTGTCAAGCTGCTGAATTCTGTCATAGCAAGATTCTATTCCGACTACTATGCCTTTCAGAATATTCAGGGTATCTCTGGAGACAAGACAATACAGTCATTGCAGGAGATTCTTACTCGACTGATGGAAGCGGCCCAAAAGGATCAATTCCGTCAAATTCCAGGAGTCTACTTACTTCTTCGTAACTCCAACCTTATTCAGTCAGGGAAAGGCAGTGTGGATGTCAGCTATCTTACAACGGCAGGGGCTGCTGTGAACGCTTCGCTGAACACAGACAGCACGTTCACTGTGCCGGTGGGTCTGGCGGCTGGGGATACGCATCAGATTGCCGTTCCTGTCTTGGGCAGGGATGAGATTACGGAAGAGGGTGCCATGGCGAGCCTCTCACGGTATTATATCGCTACGTGTGACCGTATCGTGACACCGGCTGACATCAAACTGTTCTGTTACAACGAACTGTTGACGCGATATGGCATTGTGAGGGAGATGGTGAAGCAGCTGTCAGTTAACCGCCGTATTCAGAAGGACCGGCATAGTTGCGGGTATGAGATTGTGGTGGATATTGTTTTGGCTGACAATCCTTTCGTTAAACGTAGCTTTGCAGAAAAAATCTCCCAAGTGGAGATCTTGATGCAGAAGATGATAGAGGTAAGGAGCACCAATATTTATCCGGTGACAGTGACGATTAGGATGTTATAGTTTATGGTTTACAGTTGATTACATTGAAGGATTTTTGAGATATGGATGATTTTTTATTGGATATTGTGTATAAGAACAAGACCGTTCGGTTCAAGGTGGTCAATCCCAGTGCGCCGCTGAGTGCGCTGATGACCAACCTTCGCCATGCTATCGGTGAAGATGGTAAGTTTATCTTTGACTTCCCATCGATTGATGAGACGGGGGCTCCGCTCGACTATTTCTTTGGGAAAGAAGACCCCGAAGTACATGAGATACGTGTACTTCGTCCGAGAATAGGCCGTAATGACCAGACGCTTCTCGACTATAATGTTCAGAGTGGCGATAAAGTGTTCTTGATGCCAGACCCGTTCCCTGGATGATGGCGAAGTTAACAGTTCAAAACCCGGAGTTCATAGAGAGAAGTGATGGATAGGGAGAAATTGAGAGGACGCGACCGGAGACTGTTGTATGAATGGCAGCAGTTGGAAGCCAGGTTTGACGGACGGCATGACATCTCGTGCCAGCCTATACGTTATAATGCCACCGGTCTTCCTACGGCCTATCTCGTCAATTATCGGATAAAAAGTATCTGTGGTGTTGCTGATATGGAACATTTCGGAGAGCATGATGTGCAGAACCCGCCCATCTTCGCTGCAGATTATCAGATGAGGATTAACTTGACTGACGGCTATCCGTCGGTCGATGCGCCAGCGGTATTCGGATTCCTGACCCACGACGACGAGGGACGACCAATTCCCCATCCTTGGCATCCGAATATCCGCTTCTTTGGCGATTTTGCAGGAAGGGTGTGTATCAATATGCCAGACACTTATACTGACCTGGCTTGGGCTGTGCAGCGCGTGGCACAATACCTGCGCTATGAGATATACCACGCCACGAACGAACCACCGTACCCCGAAGACCAGAAGGTTGCCTCATGGGTTATCAGGCAGGGGGAACCTAACGGATGGACGGTGTTTTAATGGTGAAAAGGTAAATAAATAAAAAGGCGAAAGAATAGATGATCTATAGAATGATACATATATTAAAGGGAAAGAGAATGGTAATAAGTACTTTACTTTTTTACCTTTTTACCCTTTTACCTTTATCGGCCCAGACCGTGAAGAATATTGCGGTTAGTGGAGATAATGCCTATACCGATCACATCAGTCTGGAGGGGGATGTCACGGACAAGGATATCATGGTTAAGTTCGTATTCGACGAGGCCGCCAACCAACTGACGGTTAGTCTTATTTCCCACCGGATGATCTTCGTGTTCAGGGAAGATGTCCGTTTTAAACCCCTCTTCAAGGGAAGGACGCTTCGTCCGGATCAGCTCCCATACGTAGTGACGTATGATCCGACGGAGAAATACCGGATTTCGAAACTGTTCAAGAGTACGGTGCCCAAACCCCGAAACAAATACGTGTTCCATCGCTGGATTGACTACGAGGGACTACAGCCTGCTCCGCAAGAGTATTCGATGGTGAACGACTATATCAGTCAGACGTTTGACATCCTGAAGAAACGGAACAGCGTGGTGGTCAGGTTACGTGACGTGATGCTGATGAATGATATCAGCAAGCATATGAATAAGAAGAGGTATGAGATACCGTTCGGGCGCGACCTCTACACAGAGTATCATGTCACGATTGAGCGCAATCCATGTTTCGGGCATGAGGATGACATCGCTTCAGCACAGGCAGCCCTTGACGGCGTCAGAAAGAGTTATCGCAATATCCACAGGAGATTCGCCAACGGCACCGTCGGCAGTGAGGAGGCTCTGGCTGCCTTCCAGGAACTGAAAGAACTGCTCATGAAGCAATATCCCCGCAAGAATGTCAAGAACGATTGTCCTGACGTAGAGCAGGCATGGAACACCTACAATATGTATGCAGACTCCATTAGCGGCCTGAAGTGTAGGCTTGTTCCGGTGGGCGGTGGCTCCAGAAATTCTTCTGAAGGCATCAGCGCCAGACTGCTGCTCTCGAGAGCCCGCCAGATAGATACGGCCGTTGCCCGATGGCTGTTGTCGGCTGATCCCGTCGAGCGTCGAGACATTGTCTCGCGGATGGAGGAACTGATTAAGACTGTCAATACGGCCGTCAGCACACAAGGTGTGTATTCGGCTGAACAGCGCAAAGCCTTGTCGGTATTCCGTGAGGCAGAGCGATATTACCAGAAGAATTGCAGACGACAATGAAGAGAATGAAGAATCTGCTGCTGTTCACACTCCTGATGTTCGTATTGCCCATGGTAACACGAGCACAGGAAGAGATGACTGTCTATGAGGAGATAGACTCCACTTATACAGCCATCAGTGAGCATTTGCTCCTGTTTCAGGAAGATCTGATGCAGTTGCATGCCCTCAGCAGGTTCCGCGTTGATGTAGACATGGATATGCCCTTGACGGAGCCTTTGCTCGACGTGGTGGGTGAGCGACTCAAGACGCTGACAAGGGCCATGAACTCTTTCAATGCCCGCTGGGATGCCTATTCGCAGGCGCAGCAGGTATATATTGCCGACAACGACAGCCTCCTGAATAAGTTGGCTGAGATCCAGCAGATGCGCCAGATTGTGGCCGACACGTTGGCCTCCCGCCAAACACAATACGACCAGCTGACGGCGTTCTCCAAGGCAGAGGAAATGGTTTGGGGCCAGGATAAAGCCTACCGTCGGCTATATCAGCAGGCGAAGCAGTATGCTGTGTCGCCGAAGCTGGCCGGCAAGCTCGAGAAGGTAAAAGCAGAGGAACAGGCACTCTTTGCCCAAATACAAACTTCGTATAGCCAGGCCAAGGAAGCCGCTGAAGCATTCCCGGGCTTGGAGCTGCGGATGAAGGGCATCGACAATAAGTTCTTTGAGCTGCAGACGGTTTCGGCGAAGATTCAGGAGATGGCTTACAAACCTTTCATTCAGCGAATCAAAGACTATCTGATAGGACTGGCCGCCGTTGCCATCTTGCTGATGTTCTTTAATCTTCTGAATGCAAAGATCAAGACGATCAAACAGGCACGTGAGCAGGCCAAGAAGATGCGTGATATGATGAGTGGACAGCATAATTATCCGACGATATAATAATTGAATATGAAGAGAATAGAATCAAAGATAAGACTTTTGCAGACATGGGGACGACAGGCACTCACCATTGGACAACTGGTGCTGGCTGTTGTCTTCACCTGTCTCCTTGTCTCTTGCGACGAGCAGAGTGATCCCGACATTGATGACATGTTATCGTCCCATGATAAGGGAGAGTCTGTTGGCGAAGCCCTGCAGATTACCGGATATGAATTCTCCAACGATTACAAGAACATGGAGTTGTCGATGCGTCTGCTGCATGATGTCGGAGGCTATGATCTGACCGATTCCTCCTCTGTCGTGGCCAGACCGAAGCAGCAGGTCAGGTTGCTGCCGGGTAAGTTTGCCGATGAGACGCAGCCTCTCATTACGGGTGTTACCAACATCAGCAGGGAGGCCCTTCAGAAACTGAACCTCAAGTTGCTCGTGCTGGTTGACTTGAGTCTGCCTCAGGCCCAGATAGATGCTGAGCAGGAAGCTGTCTGGGAGATCAAGGCACTCTTCGGTCAGAAGAATCTGTTTATTGCTTTCATGCAGGGTGATAATGTGTCGGAGACCTACGAAGCCACCGACTATGTCATTGAAAACTACTTCGAGCACAAGGATCCGTCATCAGTCTTCCTCTATAGGTCGATATTGACCAAAATGCAAGAATTCCAGGATCCCAAGATGACGCTGGGCCAGGCTCAATACAAAGTCATGGTTGTCTTGTCGGGTGGAAAGACCTACGAGGACGACCAGCCTGTAGACCCTATGCATTTTGAGCTTCAGCAGTTATTGGCCGACAATGCCCGCAGGCTTCAGGGAGGTATGCTGCGATTTTATTATAGCAGTTTTGCATTGGCCAGTCAGAGTGATTTGGATTTCCTGTCCGTGTCGGACAACAGCGATAATTCCAATATCATCCATGTCATGTGTAAGGACTTGGGCGGCATTTATCAAACCTCATTTAACTGGCAGGAGATATCGGACGACATCCTCAAGGATTTCAATATAGAGCTTTCCAAATATAAGGTTAGACTGGAAAATCCTGACGGTAAGGTGTTCCGTGGAAATCTTCATCAGTTGCAGATTGGCTTCTATGATAAAGAAAGTGGAGATTTAGTAGCCAGTGGCACAACATCATTCTCGCTCGGTACGATATATGACCCCATCATCATCCGCGACCGCTCATGGTTTGATGTCGTGATTGCCGGTGTACTGACAACGCTGTTAATTCTTTTGCTGACGTGGATCATTCTACAGTTCATCGAGCCATACATCCGTTATCGTGTGTTCAAGCATAAGTATGTCGTGGTGTATAGTGGCAGCAAGATGAGCTATAACGGCCAGCCCGTGTCAGAGTCGTGCTATCTCTGTAAGTCTCCCTTTGAGGCAGGCGATGAGATTGTTGTGAAGTGCAAGCACACCACGCATAAAGATTGCTGGGATGACAATGAGTATCACTGTCCGGAATATGGGCGGCACTGCAAGGAGGGTTCTCATTATTATAATTGTCACAATCTGTTAGATTCCCGTAATGCCCTGTACTACCTGAAATGGGTGCTGGTTGCCATTGTGGCCGGGTTTATGGCATGGCTCCTGTTTACCAGTCATAAACACCCATATTCGTCAGCGATTATCCAACAGCTCAGTACGATGCTCTCTGATCAGAAAGCGGGTACGCAAGGTGCAGAGCACTACTTCCAGGAATACGGATCCCACCTCAGCGATCTGCCAGGCTTCGGTCAGATAGTTGGATTCCTGCTGACACTTTTCCTGTCTGTGCTTACCGTTCGTCGTCGCCAGTGGCTGTATCGGATTGCCGAGATTCTCTTCCGTGCCATCATAGCCTCTGTGGCGGGTGTGCTCTGCTGCCTTTTAGGCTGTGTCATTTCCATCGCTCTCCATCTTAATAGTGACACCTTCCTCATCGACTGGATCCCCTGGGCGCTTCTCAGTTTTGTGATTATGCTTAGCGTTACGGTGAAGACACGTACGACCGTACGGAAGTCGTTTCTTCTGATGGCCTGTATCGTTGCTGTACTATCCATGTTCATGTGGGCATTTATCTATTACAATTCTTTTATGAACTACCGTCAGGCGCTTCTGTTGGGGTTCATTATCTACTCTGTGGCCATCGCTGTGTGCGTGGCCCGCATCACGCCCAGTTCGGAGCGTTATTTCCTCCATGTTGAAGGCGCTGTCAAGGAGATGGATATAGCCCTTTACAAGTGGATGCGCTCTGACCCTGATCACATTGTGACCATAGGAAAGTCGGTCGATTGCAGTATCCAGTTGTCCTGGGATGTGAATGGTCATGTGGCTCCCATACATGCTGAAATCAGGAAGCACATCAGTAGTATGCGCCTGTCTGCCCTTGAGGAGGGCGTGATGATTGGCGACAAGCCACTGCCCGTTGGCAAGGAAGTGTGGCTCTATCACGGCCGCAGTTTCACTGTCGGGAATACGACGTTTACCTATGTAGAGAAAGATCTGAAATAATGAAGAATATGCTAAGATATAGAAGTTTTCCGATAGGGCTGTTATTCATTCTTGTATGCGCGGGTCTCCTGGCGTGTTCTGAGGAAGGCTATGAGAGCCGGATTCGGGAGCTGATCCTGGAGGACCTCAGCTTCGATAACGGGCAGTCCTCACAGGAACTGGTCTTCAGGCATGAGGACCTGTCGCCATACGAGTGTGCGAGTAGTGAGGATTGGTGTAAGGTGAGCATTGACGTGCCAAACCGAAAGATAACAGTCCAGGTGACTGCCAACGACACATACGATCCCCGTACGGCCGTCATTACCGTTGCAGATAAGAACAATGCAGAGAAACGCACGTTTAACGTGTCTCAGAAACGCAATACCGGACTTTTTATTGGTGAGACCGATTTCCAGGTTCCGATGGAGGGTGGCAGTGTCACTGTGAGTCTGGAGAGCAATGTCAACTATGAGGTGGTCATACCCGGCGACTGCGACTGGTTGTCGTTGGCAACTGACGACGCGAAGTCCCGAGGACTTGAAGAGTCGTCGTTCACGCTTAAGGTCGATGCGAATAAGAGTTATAATAATCGCAGTGCCATCGTTAAGGTGGTCAACACCGATGAGAACCTTTCGGGAAGTGTCTCTGTCTCACAGTCGTTCGACACCGTGTTCAAAGTCGATTCCACAGACTTTGAGATTCCGATGGATGGCGGCACTTTCACGGTCAACGTGGAGAGCAATGTCAGTTATGAGGTAAAGCTTCCTGAAGACTGCGATTGGATAACCCCGAGTATCAAGAAAAAGGATCTGGACTTTAAGACGGAGGCCACGGAAATCGTGTTCACCGTGAAGGAGAATACAGGCTACGACGCCCGAGATGCCATTATCACTCTCGTCAACGAGCATGCAGACATCGCCACCCCCCTGACTGTTCATCAGCCTTTCACCGCTGTGTTTAAAGCCGATAAGAAGACGTTTGAGGTACCGATGGAGGGCGGTACGGTGACGGTCAACATGGAGAGCAATGTGAGCTACGATGTCAGCATCCCGGATGACTGCGACTGGGTGACGCTTCCGTCATCATCGCGCACGAGGGGAGTGAAACCGTCGGTTGTCACGCTCGAGGTGAAGGAGAATAAGAGCTACCACGACCGAAAGGTTGTCGTCACCATTGCCAACAAGGATGCAGGCGTCTCTGTACCCATCACCATCGACCAGCCATTCAATACCATTTTCACTGCCGACAAGACAGCCTTCGATGTCGATATGGCTGGCGGTACCATCACGGTCAATCTCCAGACGAATATCAGCTACGATGTCAAGATTCCAGAGGACTGCGATTGGATCACCCTTCCAGTTACCTCGAAGACAAGGACGGCAGGAGCACAGGCTGGAAAGGGTAAGAAGAGCAGGGGTGCGACCACTGAGGCCATCGTGCTGAGGGTGAAGGAGAATCCTGGCTACAAGGACCGGGATGCCGTCATCACCATCGGCAACAAGGATGCCGGGGCTGAGATAAAAATCTCCGTCCACCAGCCGTTCACAACCATATTCAAGGCCGACAAGACTGCCTTCGATGTGGATATGGCAGGTGGCACCATCTCCATCAACATGGAGAGCAACATCAGTTACGATGTTACCATACCTGCCGGCTGTGACTGGATCACGATGCCCACTGCCGCCAGGTCAAGGTCGAAGACTCGGGGTACTACCACGACGGCAGTTGTGCTCCGTGTCAAGGAAAATACCAGCTATCAGGACCGCGAGGCAGTCGTCACCATCAGCAACAAGGAGGCAGGCGTTTCCGTCGCCGTGTATATCCATCAGCCTTTTGCCACTCAGTTCAAGGTCGATAAGAACGAGTTCGAAGTGCCGATAGAGGGTGGTACGGTGACGGTCAATGTGGAGAGCAATGTCGGCTATGACGTGAGCATCCCTTCCACCTGCGACTGGATTACCCAGTCTACTGCCGCCAGGTCAAGGTCGAAGACTCGGGGTACTACCACGACGGCTGTAGTGCTGAGCGTGAAAGAGAATACGAGCTATCAGGACCGTGAGGCTGTCGTCACTATTGCCAACAAGGAGGCAGGCGTCTCCGTCGGTATTTCTATCCGCCAACCTTTCGCCACTGTGTTCAAAGTCGATAACAATGCCTTTGAGGTACCGATGAAGGGGGGAACGGTGACTGCCAATGTAGAGAGCAACGTGAGCTACGACGTCAAGATTCCGTCCGACTGCAACTGGATCACACAGGTCGGCTCGTCGCGTACCCGTGGAACCAGGTCTTCGGTTGTCGTGCTCCGTGTCGATGAGAATAAGAGCGGGAGCGATCGTAGTGCCGTCGTCACCATTGGCAACAGCAGTGCGGGAGTCTCTTCGGGCATCACTATTACCCAGCCTTTCACCACGAGCTTCAAGGTCGATGAAACGCCTCTTGAGGTCGATGAGCTGGGCGGCACTCTGGGTGTCAATGTGGCGGCCAATGTCAGCGTCGATGTGAAACCCCAGGTGAACTGGCTGAAAGCAGGGGGAAAGACAGGCATTGGTGACGGCTACTGGACGCAGCAGATTGTCGTGTCGCCCTTTACCTCGAAGACAGCCCAGCGCAATGGTAGCGTGAGGTTTCTCTATGCCGCCGGCAACCAATCGTTTACAGTCGCCGTGACACAGAATCGCACGCTGTATATCGCCGAGAGTGACATCACGCTGACGAAGAAAGGCCAGACGCAGGCCCTCACGCTGACGAACAGCAAGGCAGCGGCTGTCAAGTGGTCATCATCGAACACGGCTGTGGCCACAGTCAGCAGCACAGGGACAGTGACAGCCGTCGCTAATGGTAAGGCCGTCATCACCGTCATGTCTACCGCCAACAGCCAGTATACGGACAAGGTCAATGTCGTTGTCAACATTCCGTCATCTCCTTCCCCCTCAGGAGGATCCAAATAGTGGCCACGGCCCGTTTTAGCCTAATTATCGCGTTGGTTAGGCATCCCTTTGCGACAGATTTCGGGGCACTTCCCGGAGTTTGTCGCAAATTTGGCTTTGTGTCGCAAGCATTTCAACAAAAAAGTGAGAAAAAAGTTGGAATGAGGCTAAAAACCATCGTATCTTTGCAACATCAAAACAAAATAACAACAGTATTAACAACAAAAAATTAAAGAAAGGAAAAAGATTATGGCAAAGACTCCAGTTTCAATGAAGGTTGACGGTTACAAGGACAGAGAGG
>JAEETC010000096.1 GCA_016286585.1 Prevotella sp.
TGGGGCGCACCTTCGAAGGGACGGCGATGGAGACACGCGTACCCTGCCGAGCCACCTCCACTGGACCGTCGTCGTCGTGGATCTCGTCGGCAGTGACATATATCACACCAGTGGTAGGCCCTGTGACGAGCATCTTGTCGCCCACTTGGAACGTATCGGCCTCGACGGTGAATTCCGCCACACCGAGCTTAGAGTAGTACTTTGTGCCCTTGCCGATATACACCTTGCGCTCCGTAGCGTTGGAACCGTAGGTCTTGTTCCACTCGCCCATCAACTGGCCTTGATAGTAACCATCCCAGAAACCACGATTGAAGACGGTGGCAAGACGCTCGTCCCACTCGTCCTTGCGTTCCTCGGTAAACGTGCCGTCGAGCACAGCCTGAATGGCCTCCTTGTAACACTTCACGACGGTATAGACGTATTCAGGTCCACGGGCTCGTCCCTCAATCTTAAAGACTCTCACGCCAGCCTTCATCATGCGATCGATGAAGCGGATGGTCTTCAGGTCCTTGGGCGACATGATATACTTGTTGTCGATGGCGAGCTGATAACCCGTCTCGTTGTCTGTGGCCGTATAGCTGCGACGGCACACCTGAATGCACTCCCCACGATTGGCTGAGCGATTGGCAGCGTGGAGACTCATATAGCACTTGCCGCTAACGGCCATACAGAGGGCTCCGTGACAGAACATCTCAATACGGATCTGCTTTCCTGAAGGTCCACAGATATGCTCTTCCTCCACCTGACGATAAATGTCGGCCACCTGTTCCATGTTCAGCTCACGCGCCAGCACCACGACATCGGCAAACTGAGCATAGAAGCGCAGTGCCTCGATGTTCGAGATATTCAGCTGCGTGGAGAGATGCACCTCCTGCCCTACCTTGTTACAATACGTCATCACAGCCACATCAGAGGCGATGACGGCAGAGATACCAGCCTCCTTGGCAGCATCGATAATCTCGTGCATCAGGGGGATGTCCTCGCCATAGATGATGGTGTTGACGGTGAGATAACTCTTGATACCGTGGGCATCGCACTGGCTGGCGATGTCGCGGAGATCGTCGATAGTGAACGTCGAGGCAGAGTGCGCCCGCATGTTCAGACGCTCTATGCCAAAGTAGATACTGTCGGCTCCTGCCTGGATAGCGGCAGCCAGCGACTCCCGAGATCCCACGGGAGCCATCACTTCATATACCATATCAGAATACATAGCCTAAGTTGATATA
Organism: Prevotella sp.; assembly: GCA_016286585.1. GTDB lineage: Bacteria > Bacteroidota > Bacteroidia > Bacteroidales > Bacteroidaceae > Prevotella. The sequence continues at coordinate 1,227 of JAEETC010000096.1, forward strand.
AAAATAAGGGGTCTTGGTCCTGTTGGAATAGCAGAGCGATGCTCCAAGGGGACCAAATATCGTATCGTAATTATAGGCAGCCTGTACACCAAGGAGCGACTTCTCCTGGAGGAGATTCTCCAACTGGCTGGCATGCTGGGCCACAGCCCCACGCAACAGGATGTAGTGGCTCTTGCCTAAACGCTGCTGGGCCTGCAGCTGCAGGGCAGCGAAATGACGCTCGGCATACTCCACATTGCCCAGGCCGATGAACGGTATCTGGTTTTCCACATAATGGCCGAAGGTGTCGCCACCCACAATGTTTCCGAAGATCTGGGGCAACACGGCACCGAAGAGCATACGGCCATAGAGCATCGGCTGAAGGGCGAATCGTTCACCTATCAGAAAAGACTGTCGCCACGAAGCACTCACATCACTGAGCCCGGCCTTGCCGTCGATGCTGGCGAAGTTGTCGGTGATATAGGCATAGGCAGCCTTGAATCGTGCTCCACGGGTGGGGAAATACCAGTTGTCTTCAGAATCGAAGTTCAGACTGGCCCTGTAGCTGACGTAATGTCCATTGTCAAAGTGCACATAGCGCGATGACTCAGATTGCAGCATGTCGCCAAAGTGGAAATAGTCCCATCTGACACCTGCCCGGATATCGAAATTATGAAAGCTGAAGTTCAGCGGATCGAAATTGACCTGATGCTGGTTGTAGAGGATATTGTACTCCCTGTCGCCAGCATAATAGACACCGATGTCGTGATGACGGAAATAATAAGACAGGACAGGTCGGGAGAATCGGAGCGATGGCGGATGGATCATCAACTCACCACCAGCCAGGATGCGTTTACCCAGACGCAGTGTCAAGTCGGAACTGAAGTAGAGTGTCTTCTTCAACGGCAGGTTGGCATTCAACTGCATGGCCACAATCTCCTCGTTGTCGAAGCGGAAGCCAATATTCACCTGACTGAACTTACGGTTTCCTGCCGTCAGCACAAGCTGATAGCCGTCAGCGCCCTCCACAAGCCGAGAGGTGGCCGTCTGATAAAAGAGATCCATGCGCATGGAGGTGATCAGCTGCTCCTCTCCCTTCACATCGATGCTGTCGAGACGGTCCAGATGGAACTTCCCCTTCAGGAACCGCTCATCCTGAGCCGTCATATTCTCAAAGACAATGCCAGAAACACGTACTTTTTCAGTTACCACCGTCGAACGACGCGGGCTAATAGGGGTGGGACGGAAATCTTCATCGAGGCCGATCTTCTGACGCAGAGCCAGCAGGTCATCCCAATGGCGCATAGCCTCCTCCTCACCCCAGCGAAGCAGGGTGTCGATGGCGGCTGCATTGAAGCTGGCGGCTGTGTAGCTCTTGGGATCGACAGCGATGTGCAGATCCGTCAGGGCGATATTCTCTTCGAGTTTATTCTTCGTATTGAAATCAACGATCTGCGCCAGGATGCTAAGAGTTCCGTTCAGATCGGCAGACGTCTTGGAAGCATCGGTAACGGTCACACCGATGATGATATCGGCACCCATCTGCTTGGCAATGTCGGTGGGGAAGTTATTACGCATACCGCCGTCAACAAGTACCAGACTGTCGATACGTACAGGCGAGAAGACAGCTGGGATCGACATCGAGGCTCGCATAGCCTGTGGCAGATGGCCGCTATGGAAATCCACCTCGGCATAACTGGCCAAATCGGTAGCCACACAGGCGAAAGGAATGGGCAGGGTATTGAAGTCAAGTGAGTCGTTATACCCTGTACAGAGTTTCTCCAACAGCAACTCAATGTTCTTGCCCGTGATGAAGCCGCCGTCGCTGCTGCTGCGCTTGCCGAAAGTCAGACCACGGGAGAGGATATACGTATTATGTCGTCTGCGGTCGGCTATGCTCTGCCGATTCAGGTTCTCACGGTCGGATATGAGATAGTTCCAATCCAGTCCACGCACCAGCGAGTCAAGGGATTGGGCATTGTAGCCGATGGCATAAAGGCCCCCCACCAGACTGCCCATCGAGGTGCCCGTGATGATGTCGATAGGCAGTCCTGCCTTCTCAATCACTTTCAGTGCTCCGATATGAGCGACACCCTTGGCTCCGCCGCCACTCAACACGACGGCCACCTTCTTGCGTCCCTCCGGTAGCAAGCGACCTTCGGTCGAGCGCTTACGCTCACCCGAGAACAGGGGCATCACGGTCAGCGAAGCCAGCAATAAACAGATGATCTTCTTCATATCGGCTGCAAAGTTACGAATATTTTAGACATAAGAACAGAAGAACAGAAGCTTTTTATGTTTCTTTTGTACTTATGTCTAAAAAAAAGATTATCTTTGCAGCCATGAAACGAGTTGTATATCTGTTTTTGACTGTGATGCTGTTCGGATGTATGCAGCAGGAGCCGAAGCACTTCACCCACGAAGTGCTCAACCGTATGACACCCATCAAGGATCAGGGCAACAGCGAGACGTGCTGGATCTACGCGATGCTGGCCGCCATCGAGACGGAGCACCTGCGCTGGGGCGACTCTGTGAACCTGTCACCTTATTATATTGAGAAGATGATGGAACAGGAGCCGCGATGTCCGAAGAGCAAGCGCGGAGAGCCCACCACCCTGCTCAGACTGATAGAGAAATACGGTATCTGTGGCTACGACGCCATGCGTTCCGTCAAGACACCAGCCCCCAAGTGGGTGTTCATGCTCGGTGCCACCTACACGCCACAGGAGTTTGCCCGCAGTGTCTGTAAGCCAGGAGAGTATATTGCGCTGATGTGTGACGACGACAAGCCTTACTATGAAGAGTCTGAACTGGAGGTTCCTGACAACTGGCTGCACGACCGTTATCTGAATATCCCCATGGACTCGCTATTTGCCAAAACCGAACGTGCAGTTCGTCAGCATCATGGTGTCTGTTGGGAAGACAAAGGCCACGGTATGGCCATCGTCGGCATCGCCCATGATGACACAGGCGAGAAATACTTCATCATGAAGAACTCATGGGGTACAGACCGTCCCTACGGCGGACTGGAATACATCTCGTTCAAGAAATTCAAGAAGCATACCGTCGCCGTAGAAATGACAAAAGATGCTTATTATCAAACAACGGATTACACGGATTAAACGGATTTGTTGTATTGCGCAGCTATCCGTAAAATCCGTGTAATCCGTTGTCAAAAAATCACTTGTTCAGTTTCCAAGTAACTCCGTCCTTGGTGTCTTTTACCTCGAAGCCGGCGGCAGCGAGTTCATCGCGGATCTTATCGCTGGTGGCCCAGTCTTTGTCGGCCTTGGCCTTGGCACGCAGTTCGAGCACCATATCCACCACCTTACCAAAGGCTTCCTCACGGGCATCGTTAGAGCCAGAGTTGTCGGCACGCAATCCGAGGATATCGAAAGCGAAGAGGTGCATCGTCTCCTTCAGCTCCTTCAGGCAGTCGGCACAGATGGTGGCTTTGTGATCAACGATCTTATTAATGGTGGTGCAGGCCTCAAAGAGATAGCTGATGACCTGTGGTGTGGCGAAGTCGTCGTTCATGGCGTCATAGCACTTCTGGCGGAGGCTCTTTACGATGCGCTCCGTCTCGGCATCGCACTGTTGCTGTTTGTCGTCGTGGCACGACGACACACTCGACAGGCGCTCCAGGTCGTTGATGGCATTCAACAGTTTCTCCAGTCCTTTTTCTGCTGCCACGAGGGCTTCGTTGGAGAAATCGACGGTGCCGCGGTAGTGGGCTGAGAGCACGAAGAAACGGATGGTCATGGGCGAATAGGCCTTCTCCAACAGAGGATGGTTGCCCGTGAAGAACTGCTCCAGCGTGATGAAGTTGTTATACGACTTACCCATCTTCTGCCCGTTGATGGTCAGCATGTTGTTGTGCATCCAGTACTTCACGGCCCGATGACCCATCGAAGCCTGAGCCTGTGCGATCTCACACTCATGGTGGGGGAACACAAGGTCCATGCCGCCACCGTGGATATCAAACTCCTCGCCGAGATACTTCCTGCCCATGGCCGTACACTCACAGTGCCAGCCTGGGAATCCGTCGCTCCAGGGTGAGGGCCAGCGCATGATATGTTCGGGCTGAGCCTTCTTCCACAGTGCGAAGTCGGCCTGATTACGCTTCTCACCCACGCCAGCCAGTTCACGACTCTCGTCCTTGATATTCTCCAGCGAACGACCAGAAAGAATACCGTACTTGAATTTCTTATTGTAAGCCTCGATATCGAAATAAATCGAGCCGTTGCTTTCGTAGGCAAAGCCATTATCAAGAATCTGCTGCACCAATTGCTGCTGTTCAATAATATGGCCTGTAGCGTGAGGTTCGATGCTCGGGCGCAGCACATTCAGCGCATCCATCGCCTGATGATAGCGGTTGGTGTAATACTGGGCAATCTCCATCGGCTCCAGCTGTTCCAGGCGGGCTTTCTTCGCAATCTTGTCCTCACCCTCGTCGGCATCATGCTCCAGATGACCCACATCGGTGATATTGCGAACATACCTTACTTTATACCCCAAATGCTTCAGATAGCGGAACACCAGATCGAAAGTGATGGCGGGCCTTGCGTGACCAAGATGAGGATCACCATAGACCGTAGGACCACAGACATACATGCCCACATTCGGTGCATGGAGCGGCTCGAAGCGTTCCTTCTGCCGCGTCAGCGTATTGTAAATAACGAGTTTTGATTCCATATCGGCTGCAAAGGTACAAAGATTCCACGAGACTCGCAAGGAATCTCGCGGAAAAATCTATAAACAGTAAACCATCAACTAATACCCTAATCCAACATAGCTGTGCGCCGCCAGCTTCAGGTCAAAGACCGTTGCCCCCACTGCATAACCGAAGAAACGGTTGCGGAAAGGCATCGCTGAGCCGTTTGATGGCTTCACGGGTTTCAGCAGTTCACCCGTGAGGAGGTTGCGCAACTGAGGAACAGAACTATTGATGACGACCTTCAGACTGACAGCCTCATCATTGAAGTTCTCCACCACAAGTGTCTGGTTGTCGTATGGGAACAGCGCCACTTTCGACGGCCCTTCGATGTAAGCGCCAACGTCCTTGCTCATCGCACGACGGATGACATTGAGTGCCGCAGCAGGATAGTCGTATAGGTTACCGAAGTCGTCAGGGATGGTCAGCACGAAGAGCATGCCCTTCGAATAGGTGTCCCGCAACAGGATGGGATAGCCAGACACACCGCCGTTGAGCGGACGACCCGCACTCACCACCTCCCAGGCATCGTTGGTGAAATATTTCACCTGCGGGATGATAAACTCACGCTCCGACTTACCGAGATAGCCGAAGTCATTGACGATAGCCTTCAAGTCGCCACAATAGAGTTCGCAGATGTCGGCTATCTTCTCACGGATGGCCTTGAGCAGACCCGTCGTGATGATGACATCGCCACCTCGTTTCAGTTGCTGCTTGATCTTTTCCACAATCTGCGGGTCCTTGGCGGCCTGCTCGGTGAGGAGGATCTGCTGACGGTCATTCTGGAACTGCGGATGCATATCCATCGGCAACCCAATCATGCCGAGGTAGTTCTGCAGGAAGTCCTCACCAGAGGAGTGATAGGGCTTATACGACACCAGTCCGACAGGGTTACCCAACTTACCGATCAGCTGATCCGTCTGCTGCAGCGTCACGCTGGCAAAGCGTGCCATCGTCGTCGGGGTGATGGTCTTTCCGTTCTTGGTGAACGGCGCTACCGCCTCCTTATAGCTGAAGCTGTTGCCACCGAAGACCTGCCACGTCGCACACATCTGCGGCGTGATCTTCACATCATTCAACTGCATATAGTTCCAAAGGATGATCTCCGGTGTCTTCGAGAGCATGGTCAGGTGGAGTTGCTCGGCATAGCGGTCCATGCTCATGTGGATGCCGCCAGCGTCCACCCATCCGCCACCGTTTTTGCCTGGGGCAATGTTGTCGAAGTAGCGCACGATATTATAACTCAGGTAGTTCTGCAGGTGTTGTGCAGATCCGGGGTCACGTGTCTCCGTTCCTGTCCAGAGCCCGTCGAAATAGAGCGGTTCCTCCTCAAGGTTGAAGCCAAGACCATGGAAGTGATCATACCAGTTCGGATACTTGATGATGACTTTCACCTTCGGGTTCACCTTCTTCGCAGGATTCACCACCAATTCGCGTCCGGCATCGGCCATCAGTCGCAGACGGTAGTCTGTCCAGCTCTTGCCACTCTTCTCCTTGGCGGCAATCTCGTCGTCGTTCTTCAGGTCGATGAAGAAGAAGTCGTCGAGAATGAAGTCGTCGAAGAGTTTTGCCGTGAACTCTGCCACTTCCTTCACCTGCTGCCGTTCGTTCTCACGGGCATAGCTGTAGGTCTCGAAGTCTGTGGGTTCTGAGCGGGTGTAGGTGATGCCGCCGCCCACCTCCAGTCCTTTCGAGAGGAAGAACTTCTTCGCCTTCAGCATGGTCTTCTCATCCACGGTGAAAGCGTCACGGTGGGTCTCGAGATAGATCTTGTCGAGGTCAACCTGACTGCTCACCGTTTCCCACGTCTCATTCAGGAACTTCTCATCTGCCATCCGCGCCACATCCTGCGCCCGGATATAGGTCGAGACCTTGAAGTTCTGGTACTTTCCCTTACCCATTGCCGGAAGAATTGTCAAGACTACCACTAAAATTAACAGGTTTCTTCTGATACTCATATCATGTTTTGTTTAACGTTCTCTTGTGCTTCAATCACGCGGTCGCACCAAGCATCGAAATCGGGGTCTTCGACTTGCAGCTCGGGATGGGCAAGGATATAGTCAACACATCGACGGACACCTTCGTCGAAACGGACTGTGGCCTGGAATCCAGGAACGGCACGCTTCAGCTTAGTACAATCGAAGACAACGGTGACAGCCTTGTCGCCAAGTAGGTTACCCGTAAAGTCCCACTCCTTGGGTGAAACGGCAGCCAGGAAATCGGAGGACACGTGATAGAGACGGGGAGTCACATGAAGTGCACGTCCAACGCACTCATACACCTGATTCCATGTCAGCTGCTCATCGCTCATAATCTGGAATGCCTCGCCGATGGCCTTCGGGTTGCCAAGAAGTCCGATAAAGCCCCGTGCGAAGTCCTCGTTCCATGTGAGCGTCCAAAGCGACGATCCGTCGCCATGAACCAACACCGGCTTTCCTTCCATCATCCGTTTCACCACCTGCCAGCTACCCTTCAACCCATGGACACTCAGGGGCACAGAACGTTCACAATAGGTGTGACTGGGTCTGACGATGGTGACGGGGAAGCCCTCCTCACGGTATTCCTTCATCAACAGTTCCTCGCAGGCAATCTTGTTGCGGGAGTACTCCCAATAAGGATTAGCGAGCGTGGTGCCCTCGGTGATGACATGACTCGCAGCTGGCTTGTTATAGGCAGAGGCCGACGAGATATACACATACTGCCTGGTACGTCCCTTGAAAAGCCGGATGTCGCGCTCCACCTGGGATGGGAGGAAACCGATAAACTCACACACGGCGTCGAACTGTTCGTTGCCGATCTGGCGCAATACAGCCTCGGTATCGTCGATATCGGCGATGACCTGCCTGACATTTTCAGGAACTTCACTCTTGCGGGTGCCACGATTAAGCAGCCACAGGTCGTGGCCGTTCGCAGCCAGCTGTCTGGTGATGGCACTACTGATCGTGCCTGTCCCACCTATCATTAATATCTTCATCCTCTTGCCATTTGATAGATTGCTTCCATATCCTCAGCCTTGAGCACCTTGAGGGCACCGCAGGTAGCTGTATAGTCGCGGCTGCACTTGCGGGTCATCTCCTTGATTTCTGCATCGGTGATGTCGCGGCCGATGAGTTCCTTGATATTGATGGGCATGCCGATGGCGTGATAGAAACGTTCCATCGCCTCGATACCCTTCTGTGCTGTTCCCTCGGGATCGGTAAAGTCGTTGGGCACATCCATCACGTTGACGGCGAAGCGCACAAAACGGCTCAGGTTCTCATGCATCACATAACGGGCCCAACTCGGCCAGATGGCGGCAAGACCAGCGCCGTGGGTCACGTCGAACATGCCGCTCAGCTCATGTTCCAACTGATGGGTGGCCCAGTCGTCGGCGACACCACAGCCTGTGAGTCCCCAATGGGCGACGCTACCGCCCCACATGATCTGGGCGCGATTGCGGTAGTCCTCGGGGTTCTTCAACACCTCAAAGACTGCGGTCTTCATCCGTCGCAACACGGCCTCAGCCAGGTCAGTGGTCAGATCCATATCATCGTCCTTTGTGAAGTAGCGTTCCATCGTGTGCATCATCATATCGGTGACACCAGCGGCGGTCTGATAAGGGGGCAAGGTAAACGTCCGCTTCGGGTTCATGATAGCAAACTTCGGTCGCGACATGTTATTCGAGTAGCCCAACTTCACATCACCATCCTCATTGGTAATCACCGATGCCTCGCTCATCTCACTACCAGCGGCAGGAATGGTCAGCACCGAAGCGACAGGGAGCATCGTCTGGGGTTCTGCTTTACCCAGATAGATATCCCACACATCACCCTCGAAGCACACACCATAGGCAATGCATTTCGACGAGTCGATCACGCTGCCGCCACCCACGGCGAGGATGAAGTCCACACCCTCTTTACGGCACAGTTCGATACCCTTCTGAGCCAGCGACAGACGGGGATTGGGCACCACGCCACCAAGAGTGACATAGTCCACGCCGCCCTCCTTCAGCAGTCCGCAGATCTTGTCGAGCAGTCCTGAGCGCACGGCACTCTGACCACCGTAATGTACCAGCACCTTCGTGCCACCATACTTCTTCACCAGAGCAGTCACTTGCTCCTCCGCCTGTTCGCCGAACACCACTTCCGTTGGCGCGTAGTAATTAAAATCTTTCATGTTGGTCCTATATTAAAAGTCACATTCACAATCAAGTCTCATTAACGCTACAAATATAAGCATAAATTCTCAATTATAAGCCATCTGTGCCCAAATTTAAATGTTTTTAGGTATTATTTCAGTCATCGTCTCCAGTTACCTCCGCCACGGTTTTGATTATCGCGACTGCCCCATTTCTTATCGTAGCGACCTTCGGTGTCGACCTTGCCGCCAAACATGTTCAGACGGTAGCGCACATGGAGCATGGCATAAGAGTTGACGCTGTTATAGCGGGTGTCAGTACGGCTACTGGCGTTCACCCAACGTTCGTAGTTGGACTGCTGACGGAGGAGGTCGTAGAAGTTGAGGGCAACGATGAGCGACTTGTTCTTGAGGAAGGGCTTTGAGATCTGCCCGTTCCAGATAAGCTCGTTCGTATTCATCGAGTCGTCATTATATCCCCGTCGGCTACGCTCGTGGAGGTTCATGCTGATCTCGAAGTCGAGTGGCAGGCGCACGAGGAACTGTCCACCGTAGTTGATCTGCCAGGTATCGAGGTTGGCGGTGGGCTGCAGCTCGTTGCGCGAGTGCTGGTAGTTCACGTTGCCGTCGAGCGTCACTTCTAGCCAGTCATTGCGATAGCCGAATGTCAACCGCTCGTTCAGGTTCAAGCTGCGAGTGGTGTTCTTCTCGGCATCGGCCTGTTGCTGAGCCACGTAGCTGACGAAATTGTTGTACCTCACGCGGGTATCGGTGCCGACGTTCCAATGGGCTGTCGAGTCGATGGCCGTGTTGAAGGTAAAGCCGCCGTTGATGTTCCAGTTGCCGTTGATATTCTCCGGTCTCGAGATGCTCCCGCCCGTATCGGGGTTATAGCGCACGAGGTTGGAGATGGAGTTGCGGATGTGGCGGTAATTGGCATAGAGGACGATGCTGCGCTTGTAGCGCACGATGTAATTATTATAATAGGTGTTCAGCGAGTTGGTGAACTGTGGCTTCAAACCCGGGTTTCCCTGTGTGATGTAGAGCGGGTTGGAGTCGTCGGTGATGTCAAGCAGCTGAGTCATCTCAGGCTGGCGGGTATCGCCGCGGTAGTGAATCCAGAGGTTACTCTGATCGCTGAACTTATAATGGAAGTTGAGTGTTGGCGTGAGATTGGTCACATTGCGAACGGTATCGACATAGAGGCCTCGGTAGTCCTGAATGAAGTTCGAGTGTTGGGGCTGGACGAGGAAGCCGATGTTGTAGTCGTACTTCTCCTCGTTGTGGCGCAGCGTCACCCGCAGATTATGGGTATAGTTCTTGTATTCTGAGAAACGGCTCAGATTCTTATCCAGGTTCGTCGGAGATTGCAGGTCGCCCCCAACGGCTGTCGCCCACGGGTCCCATTCCCGGTATTCGGGATCTATGCCGGCAAAGACATTCTCCATTCGGTTGCTATAGTCGTAGGTCAGACGGTCGCTGGTGTTCTGACTGTATCGCAATTCGTAGTTTAACTGTAGGTGGGCACCCTTCCAGAGCG
>JAEETC010000097.1 GCA_016286585.1 Prevotella sp.
CGCAATGCCGAGCGCATCTTGCACCTCATCAACCAGATGATGGACCTCCGTAAGATCGACAAGGGACAGATGCAGATGCACATGAGTGAGCAGAACCTCGTTGGGTTTATCAACGACATCTATACCCTCTTCAGCCATCAGGCCAAGTCGCGCCAGATCAACTTCCTGTTCGAGCACGACTGCGACAGCCTGCCCGTATGGATTGACCGTTCTAACTTTGACAAGGTGGTGGTCAACGTGCTCTCCAACGCCTTTAAGTACACCCCGGCGGGCGGAGAGATCGGCATCCGACTTACCCACGACGACCAACATGCCACTATCGCCGTTCGCGACAATGGCGAGAAGATCCCTGAGGATAAGCTCGACAAGATCTTTGAGCGCTTCTATCAGGCCGAATCCAGTTCCAACGACCGAAATGTGGGTACGGGCATCGGCCTCGACCTGACGCGCTCGCTTGTGGAACTGCACCATGGCACGATTAAGGTCCACAACCTGGAACAGGGCTGCGAGTTTGTCATCACCATCCCTCTTGGCAAGGATCATCTGAAACCAGAGGAGATCCTCACTGAGCTCGAAACGCCGCAGGATACACTCCTGTCACTGGCAGAAGAGCCGGAGCCCATTGAGGACGATATCATACCGGAGGAGCGACAGCCCATGAGTGGCAACAGCATCGTCATTGCCGAAGACGACGACGAGATCCGCAGCTATCTGGAGGCTGAGCTCTCCCGCGACTACGACGTGCACAGCTGTGTCAACGGCCGTGAGGCCCTCGCTGAGACCTACCGCATCCATCCGTGCCTGGTCATCAGCGATGTCATGATGCCCGAGATGGACGGCCACGCTCTCTGCTCACAGCTCAAGGCGAACAGTTCCACCAATTTCATACCCGTCATCCTGCTGACAGCCAGAAGTCGCGAGGAAGACCGTCTCGAAGGCCTTGAGACAGGTGCCGATGCCTATCTCGTCAAACCCTTCAACATGGACATCCTCAAACGTACCATCCAGAATCTGCTCAACTCCCGCCGACTGCTGAAGTTGAAGTATGAGCGTACCGACGAACTGGAAGAGCAGATGGAGGACATCCGCCTGAAGTCGCCCGACGAGAAGTTGCTGGAGAAGATCATGACGTGTGTCCGGAAGAACCTCACCAATTCCGACCTGAATATAGACATGATCTCCGAGGAGGTGGGTATCAGCCGTGTTCACCTGCACCGAAAGATGAAGGAGCTTACGGGCCAGACTCCCCACGACTTTATCCGCAGCATCCGCCTGAAGAAGGCTGCCCAGCTGCTTGCGGAGAAGGGCATGAACGTCACCGAGGTGATGTATGCCTGCGGTTTCTCCAACTCTGCCAGCTTCTCCACCATCTTCCGTAAGTACTACGGCATGTCGCCCCGCGACTATATGCGAGAGCATCAGGAGAGATAAGAAAACAATACAATATATGATTGGAGTAATTCTTGCGGCCGGAATGGCCAAGCGACTGAGACCGCTCACCGACGAGCGTCCGAAATGTCTTCTTAAAGTCGGGGAGCGCACGCTCCTCCAGCGTACCGTCGATGGTCTGATTGCCGCAGGCATCAGTGAGTTCGTCGTTGTCACCGGCTATCGTGCCAACATGATCCGTGACTTCCTCACGGAAATGTATGCGGAGTTCACGATCCACTTCATCGATAATCCCGACTACGCCCACAACAACAATATCTTCTCGCTGTGGCTCACCCGACCCTATACCGACGGACGCGACTTCCTGCTCATGGACAGCGACATCCTCTGTGACCCGGCTGCCATCATCGAGGTTATCAATGCCGAGGGTAGCGCTCTTGCCCTGAACCGTCACGAACTGGGTGAGGAAGAGATGAAGATCGTGGCCGACACCCATGGGCGCATTATCGAGATCAGCAAGACCTGTTCGCCAGCCGAGGCCGCCGGTGAGAGTGTCGGTATTGAGAAGATCTGTGCCGACTACAGCACGGCCCTCTTCCGCGAACTCCAGCAGATGATAGAGGATGAAGGCTTGATAGACATCTTCTACGAGCGGGCCTTTGAGCGACTCATCCCTCAGGGTCACACCTTCCGCATCGTCGACACCACCCGTTTCTTCTCCATCGAGCTCGACACCCTTGAGGACTTCGAGAACGCCCAGCGCCTCATCCCCGCAGCACTTTACTAAAAGGTTCGTTCTTTAGCATCCATGCAGACCAGACCATACGGAATGAAAGAAGGCTTCCTCATCGGGGGAGGCCTTATCATGGCTGGACTGATACTGGAGCTGAGCGTAGGGCCAGTCGATTGGGATGCCTTCCGTTGGCCTGTCAATGGCATCGTGATGACGGCATTCCTGAGCATCATCGCCCTTATCTACCTGCTTAGGAAACGGATACATGTCTTTCAGTTCATCGGCACCCATCAGGCAGCGATACCCGCACTGGTCTATGCCGTTGTGCTGACCATTATCATGGGACTGACGCGACAGAAGAGCCTCACTCCCGGCCACTCTCCAATGGGCGAGGGGAGTTCATGGTTCAACTACATGCTGAATTTTTGGCCCTTCATTCTCATCTATGTCTATATGGCTGTCATTCTCGGGCTGGTCGTACTACGACAATTGAAATCGTGGGCTGCCGCCCATTTTTCACTTTTCACTCTTCACTTTTCACTTCTTTCCCACCTCGGACTGTTTCTCGCGATGACCACCGCTACATTGGGCAATGCCGACATGCAACGGCTGAAGATGATCACGGTGAAGGGAGAACCCGAATGGCGTGCGTTGACCTCACAACAGCAGATTGTAGAGATGCCCATCGCTATTGAACTGAAGGAGTTTATCATGGAAACCTACGATGACGGCTCGCCCCGCCGCTTTGCCTCCGACATCCAGATTCTGACGAAGACGGGCAAGAATATCCAGACCACCGTCGAGGTGAACAAACCAGTGGAGGTGGACGGTTGGAAAATCTACCAGTACGGCTATGACACGCAGATGGGTGCCATGAGTCAGACAAGCATTTTGGAATTGGTGAGTGATCCCTGGCTGCCGCTGGTTTATACGGGCATCTACATGATGCTCGCCGGAGCGGTTTGTCTTTTCGCTTTTGGAGGGAGAAGGAAGAGTTTATAGTTTAAGGTTTATAGTTTATAGATGATGACTTGGGAGGAGTTCATATATTTCGCGATAGCAGCCGTCTTGCTGTGGGCCGTAGGTGCCTGGGCAGCGTGGCGTGAAAAGACCGTGCTGGCCTATAGCTCGACCATCATCGGACTCATCGTGTTCTTCAGCTTTATCCTGATGATGTGGATATCCCTGGAACGTCCGCCGTTACGGACGATGGGCGAGACACGCCTCTGGTACTCGTTTTTCCTGCCGTTGGCGGGCATCATCGTCTATTCCCGTTGGAAGTATCAGTGGATCCTCTCGTTCTCTACCGTCATGGCGCTGGTGTTCATCTGCGTCAACCTCTTCAAGCCCGAGATCCATTCCAAGACGCTGATGCCAGCCCTGCAGAGTCCGTGGTTCGTCCCCCACGTCATCGTCTATATGTTCGCATACGCCGTGTTTGGCGTAGCCGCCCTGATGGCCATCTTCCTGCTTGTCAAAAAGAAATCTCTCACCCCTCATCTCTCACTTCTCACCTCTCAGTTAGACGACCTCGTCTACGTCGGCCTGGCATTTATGACTATCGGCATGCTTTTTGGTGCCTTGTGGGCCAAGGAGGCCTGGGGGCACTACTGGTCGTGGGATCCTAAGGAGACGTGGGCCGCCATCACTTGGTTCGCCTATCTGGTCTATCTGCATTACAGACAGATACCCACTCACAAGCCAAAGCTTGCATTGTGGGTACTGCTCATTTCCTTTGTACTGTTACAGATGTGTTGGTGGGGCATCAATTACCTGCCCTCAGCCCAAGGCTCCAGCGTCCATGTCTATAGCATGCCGTCATCATGATGCAACTTCATAAGAACCGGCGAGTTCGCCGACAGTAAGCATCATACATTGCTATCTTATTTAAAAAGTTTATCAAGTTAGGCGCATATTCCGAAAAAAGATTGGAAAAACGTGCGAACTTTCATAAAAAAACACTATCTTTGCACCGTGATTCAGAAAAGAGTCACCCGTAAAGGTGCACTTAGCTGTGCTTAATTGGGAACAGGGGTGTGAATCCCCGACTGTCCCGCAGCAGTGAACTCCGTTATGGCTCCTAAGCACAAACGCCATTGCCTACTTGGGTGAGAAGGCGCTTGGGAGTGGAGAAAAGTCTGAAGACCAGCCTTTTTCGGTTATAATGCCGCTGCTCCACGATGTATGGTTTCGGTAGGCGCAAGAATGTTTTTGTGGAAATAAGATCAAGATGGACTGTCGTTTATCGTCATCTCTCTCTTGTCACAGCGCAACTGTGCGCATACGTGTATTATTATATAAGTTTTACGGGGCAACCTGTCGTGAGACAACGTTTCCCCTTTTCATCGACTATTCAATGATATTGAGATATGAAACATGAATCAATCGTCGTCGTGTACGACAGCTGTCAGGCTGTTGCTGAGGAGATAGCCGACAAGTTGGGTGCTGAGACAGTCAGTGTCCAGAGTTTGAACATCAGGCAGATAGAGAACTCTCAGAGTCTTGTCCTTGCCGTTGAGTTTCAGGCCGACGGCCCGCTGTCACCCCATTGGCAGTACGCCTGCCAGATGTTCCGAGAAACCAGTCTGAGAGGTAAGAACGTTGCCATGATGGTGGCATTGGGCAACAGCTATGACAACGGTATTTATGTCGAAGCGTTCAATCGCGAGCTCAGACAAAACGGAGCTCACATCGTCGGCGACCGCATCTATGCAGGCATGTCCGGATGGAACCTCGACAATTGGGTGTGCGCTGTATCACCGAACCTATA
This sequence comes from Prevotella sp., assembly GCA_016286585.1. GTDB lineage: Bacteria > Bacteroidota > Bacteroidia > Bacteroidales > Bacteroidaceae > Prevotella. The sequence goes on from JAEETC010000097.1 coordinate 4,893, forward strand.
ACCCCATCAAATCTTAGCCATTATGATATACATTTTCATCGTAGCCCTCGAGTTCATGCTGGCCTTTGTCGGCGTGGGTTTGCTTGTCAGGTACTACAACCACAAAGCTTAGCTTTCTCTACATACAATTTCATTCGTTTTAAGCCGCCGACATCCCTCATCGGATATTTTTATTTGTAAAGATAATGATAATCAGGGATTTTTTGTTAAATTTGCATCGAATTTAACAAGAGTCGGTTTTATATGAGAAAGTCTGCTTTGGTTTGGGCCTTGATGCTTCTGTCGCTTGGCATGAAGGCTCAAGTGGTGTGGTTCGACGGCGTGCATCCGATTACCTATAGCTTGCCCGGGCAGGTGGAACCAGTGGTGCAGGTCGCGCTCGACATGTGGAAGGACGATATGCGACAGGTGACGGGTCTGATGCCCATTGTTTCTGCAAGACCTGTCGTCAGAGTGGTGCAGGGTAGGGGGGCGGCCGACGGCTTTCGTATCAGCGTCAAGGACGGACAGATTGTCGTTGAAGGCAACAACAGTCGGGGAATGGCCTACGGTCTGTTGGAGCTCTCGCGGATGGCCGGGGTGTCGCCGTGGATATGGTGGGGCGATGTGGTGCCGGAACGGAAAGCCCGTCTGACCATCGACAGCGACTATACCACTGAGCAGCAGCCCAGTGTGGCGTATCGTGGCATTTTCCTGAACGATGAGGACTGGAGCCTGCGCCCATGGAGCCAAGCCTTTGAGTCTGGGCCGAAAGGTCAGATCGGCCCCCAAACCTATCGTAAGATATTCGAACTCCTTCTGCGACTGCGTGCCAATGCCGTCTGGCCTGCCATGCATGAGGGGACGGTGGCCTTCTTCCAGACGCCTGGGGCGAAGGCGATGGCCGATAGCTGTGGCATCGTGATAGGCACCTCCCATTGTGAACCGCTGCTGCGGAATAATGTCGGCGAGTGGGATGTCAAAGAGCGGGGCGCCTTTAACTACCGCACCAATCGCGAGGCCGTCCAACGGTATTGGATTGAGCGGCTTCAGGCCGTGAAGGGGTCGGAGAACAATATATTCACCATCGGCATGCGCGGCATCCACGACAGTTCGATGGAAGGCTATCAGACGGAACAGGAGAAGTTTGAGGGTTTGCAGCAGGTCATTGATGACCAGCAGGAACTTCTTCGGACCTATATAGGCGATCCTGCCCAACAGATGCAGATGTTCGTGCCATATAAAGAGGTGCTGCAACTCTACGAGAGGGGCTTGCAGGTGCCTGACTATGTGACGCTGATGTGGTGTGATGACAACTATGGCTATCTGACGCGCCTTTCTGATGCCCGGGAGCAGATGCGTCAGGGCGGTGGGGGCATTTATTACCATCTGAGTTATTGGGGCCGCCCGCATGACTATCTTTGGCTCACCACTACACAGCCGGGCCTGATCTATACAGAGATGAAGGCGGCCTACGACCACAACTGCCGGAAACTGTGGATCGCCAATGTCCACGACCCGAAGGTGGCGGCCTACGACCTGGAGCTGTTCCTGGATATGGCATGGGACATCAACAGCATCACGCCCACCACCATCTGTCAGCATCTGGAACGGTGGCTTTGTACGCAGTTTGGCCAGGAGGCTGGCTGTCGGCTTGCACCTGCCATGCAGGAATACTATCGTCTCTGCGCCATCCGCAAGCCGGAGTTTATGGGATGGACGCAGGTAGAACTCGACAAGAAGGTATATCCCCGAGGCCTGTCGACGGTGACGGATATCCCCCTGACGCCTCAGGAGGCCGCAGCCCGCATCGCTGATTTCGAGCGTATCAAGGCCATCGTCGCCAATACTCGCCCATTGATTCGCCCGCAGTTGATGGATGCCTTTTTTGCCGCTGTCGAATACCCCGTCTTTGCCGCTGCGGCCATGAGCCGTAAGATACTCAGTGACTCTGTTGAGAGCCATCGTGCCTACGAGGAGATACTGTCACTGACTCGTCGATACAACGACCTGCAGGGCGGAAAGTGGCGAGGACTGATGGATGCCGCACCACGCAGACTACCGGTGTTCAGCGATGTTCACGCCAAACTGGTGGGTGAGACTGCAGATACCCTCATCGCCTGTCATGCCTGCGATTACACGGAGGCTTCGGAGGGTTGTCAGATTATCCAGATGCTAGGCCATTCGATGCGTGCTGTGGCCATTCCCAAGGGTGGTGAACTGACATACCGTTTCGAAGTCACACAAGAGGGCCCTGCCACGCTTTTCACGGCCATGATACCCACGCAGCCCTACGACCAGGGTGACCTGCGCTACGCTGTTCAGGTGGACGATGCCGCTCCTGTCATCATCTCGTTACGTGAGCCGTTCCGCTCAGAGTCCTGGAAGCAGAGCGTATTACGTGGTCAGGCGTTGAAGGCCGTTCCCGTCACATTATCGAAAGGCCGTCATACGCTGAGGCTCAAAGCCCTCGACGGCCACATCATCGCTGATCAGTGGATGATAGGCTCCCTTCTGGCCCTCCAGGGGCATGCCCTGTGAGCGAGACACTCTTCACTTAAGTTCCTCTGAGAGTGCATGCCGGTTGAGGAACAGGTAGGTAGTATTCAGTGCGATGTAGTCGCGCGACATATACCAGATACCCTTGTACTGTCCGCTCTTTCCCCATGAGTTCTTGACCATGTAGTAGGGCTTGCCCTGTTCATCAACGGCCTTGCCATAAATCAGCATCACATGGTCGTAGGTGAAACGCCAGTCGTCCCATTGCTCCTGACGCAACTCTTGTGTGGGTGTCACACCATCGGGCAGCATTGCCAGTCCTCTGCGGTTGAAGTCTCCCGTCACATCACCACCCCACGCCACCGTGTAACCGGCATCCAGCGCCTTGTCGAGCACGTCCATCAATTGTTCGATGGGGATGTTGTAGCTGGGCTTCAATCGCCATTTATAGGGGGCTTCGATGACGAACCACTTGCCAAACGGATGATGCGTAAAGCTCGTCAGACTCACATAGTCGTCAAGGTCAAGGCCAAGGCTTTCGGCAAACGACTTCGGTGTATAGGTCTTGCCCTCATACACGAACGACTCGGGGCAGCGGCCCACGTATTTCTCAATGACCATCTGCACACTGTCCTGCCAATGGGGTAGGGGCGCCTTAGCATCCTTGACAACGATGCTTCTCACCCTGCGCTCTAGTTCCGGGAAGAACACTTTGAAATTGGCCAGCGAGTCGCCCGTCAGGGAACCTGGTTCAGGCATGGCGTCCTCTGGGCAGATGCCGTGCTGACGGATCACCTCCAGCACATCGTCACAGGAACCGCCCTCCGAAATCTGACTGTAGCCGTGCATACGAACATAATGCGTGGCGCAGTCCATATAGTCCTTATTCACGACGAACATCTCGCAAAGGTCGTAGGTCTTGCCCGTCTTTCGCAGGATCTCACTTTCGAAATAACCCAACGTGGCAAAGTCCCAGCATGTCCCGCTGCGATACTGGTTCTTCACGCTCGTTATCGGAAGCTCCTTCACCGTCGTGAAGACCTTTTCCACTTCCTTGTTGCTGGCCTGCTTCTGCAGGTTCTCTTGTGCCCATCCTGTCACTGTGGCGAGGACAAGTACAAAGATGGCGATTAATTTCTTGTTCATATTACCATCATCTAGTGCTAAAATCGTTTTCTTTATAAATACTTTTGTCGGATCAGCTTAGGAAGTTTTGATGCTACGAGATGGTATGACTCTTTGATCCAGTCCATGACTTGTGAGTCATCCAGTTGCTCGTAATACACATCGTTCCAATGCTTCTTGTTCCAATGCCAGGCCGGTGTCACTGCAGCGTATTGTGCTCTGAGTTCCTCATTCCTGTCTGGAGCCAGTTTCAGGGCAAGTCTTGGCTCTAAGTCCTGTGCAGGGCCAAGTGGCTGAGCCGAGCGTTTCATATCTTGCTCGTCGCTGCCTAACCAAAGACACATAAAGATCTTTCCTTCCAAACGGAAGGTGACATTGTCATCACCAAACGGCTGGTCTTCGGTTACACCAGGGAGTGACAACGTGAATGTTCGTACTTGTTCGATATTCATAATTCAATCCAGTCAAAGTCTGCGTGGCTGATGTGCTTTGCGAGGGTATGGGCAAAGATGCCGATGTGGACACCACAGAAGCCACCGATGGTCTCGGTGCTCAGATAACGGTAGTCCATGCGGGCAAGATGGGTGAACTGCTCGCCGTCGGTCGAATAGTGTAGATGATAGAACTGGGGATCGGCAGTAATTCGCAGATAGACGATATCTTTGTTTAGTGGAATCTCTTTTTCAATATGCTCCATCTCGCCGATGCGAATCTTGGCCTGAATATATCGTTTGCCATCACGCACGATGACCTGCACGTCGTAGTGATTGTGATGGGCGGCGTAGGCCGTGATGCCTGCCACACCGCCGTCTTTCAATCCGGAAACATCCACCTTGGTCGTGGCCGTAAAGTTGGCTTCCGACTGACGGTGGCCTATGAAGGTGGGACTTCCCACTTCGTCGAGCGTGATGGTAGAGGTCTTCAGCCTAAGCCATCCCTTGCGGGCTGTCAGTGAGTAGTTCTCCTTTTGCGGCATGTTCAGGTGACTCCAATAAAGTGACAGCTGATTGCCCTCAAATTCATCCTTGGAGGGCTCCAGAGGCATGGGTATCTGTGGCAGCGTCTGGCATTGCATGTCGAGTTGCAGGGTGCCATCACCGTTAACCACAGGCCATTCGCCCTCTTTCCATGCCACAGGAGCCAGGAAGGTCTCGCGGCCCATCACGTGCTGTAGATAGCCGTGGGTACGATAGCCCAGGCAGATCATCCACCACGAACCGTCAGGTGCCTGCACCAGGTCTGCATGGCCAAGTCCCTGTATCGGACTATTCTGCATCTTCATGTTGAAATGCGAGAGAATAGGGTTGGCAGGATTCGATTCGTAAGGACCGAACAGGCTTTTGCTGCGCAGGATATTCACGTGATGGCCGTGCTCCGTGCCTCCCTCTGCCAGCAACAGATAGTAATAGCCGTCTTTCTTATAGATATGCGGCCCTTCTGGATAGCGCCCGCCAAGACCTGTGCCCAAATGGTGTATCTCGCCGAGCTGTTTGCCTGTCTTTACGTCAATCTCACAGATTTTGATGTCGCCCTCCTTCCAAAGGAAGTAGCAACGTCCATCTTCGAAATACAAGGTCGGATCGCAACTGCCTACACAGAAATCGATGTAGATGGGATCGCTCCATTCGCCATTGGGATTATCGGTATAGACATAGAAATGTTTGCGCGAGGGAAACACTGTGGTCACCATGTAGAAACGGCCCTCGTGATAGCGGATGGTGGGGGCATAGATGCCCGTCTGCTCGTCCATCCCCTCGATTCTGACCTGCGACTCACGAGTCAAACAAGCGCCTACCTGTTCCCAGTGAATCAGGTCTTTACTATGGAAGACAGGCACGCCAGGATAATACTGGAATGTGCTGTTCACCAGATAGAAGTCGTCACCGGCACGGCACACCGAGGGGTCGGCATGAAAACCTGGGAGTACGGGATTGCGGAATCCCTGACTCCAGCCCGTCAGGGGGAGCAAAACCAATGCTGCAGTCAACAAAAATCTGCTAGGAACCATGCTTTTCTTACACATTAGGATTGTTATACGATCTCTGCCAGATAGTCGATCTCTTCTTCTGTTGTGGCCCAGCTGGTGACGAAGCGGCAGATGGTGTGGTGATGGTCCGTCTGGCCAAAATGAGAGAACGCCACCTTCTGACTGAGTCGCTCTGCCCGTTCGTTGTCGATGACCACGAATTGCTGGTTGGTGGGTGAGTCGACCAGAAACTGGAAGCCTTTTTGCTTGAAGATATCCTTCATCCTCATAGCCATGCGGATGGCATGCTCCGAGAGTCGGAAGTAGAGATTGTCGGTAAAGAGCGCGTCGAACTGCAGGCCAATCAATGCGCCTTTTGCGATGACGGCTCCGTGCTGCTTCTGGATGGAGAAGAAGTGTTTGTGAGCCTTGCGGTTAGTGAAGACGACGGCCTCGCCACAGAGGGCGCCAATCTTCGTGCCGCCGATATAGAAAACATCGCAATGGCGGGCCAGATAGGGGAGGGTGATGTCGTTGCCCTCGGCCATGAGTCCGTAGCCTAAGCGGGCCCCGTCGATATAGAGTGGAATCTCGTAGTGCTGGCACACCTTATATATATAATCCAGTTCTTGGGCGGTATAGATGGTGCCCAGTTCCGTGGGGAAGGTGATGTAGACCAGACCAGGATGGACAGCGTGGTCTTTGTTGCCGTCGTGCATGTAATCGTCAAGGTATTTGTCGAGCGTGGCGGCCTCCATCTTGCCGTCTTTGTCGGCGATGGTGATAATCTTATGTTCCGTAAACTCCACCGCCCCGGCCTCATGGACGTTGATATGTCCTGAACCCACACAGATGACGCCCTCATACTGGTAGAGCATCGAGTCGATGGTGGTGGCGTTGGTCTGGGTGCCGCCCGTCAGGAAGAATATCTGGGCGTCGGGCAGTCCGCAGGCTTCACGGATGCGCTGCTTTGCCCGCTCCGAGAATTCATCGAAGCCGTAGGGCGTTGGTTTGGCGTTGTTGTACTTCACGAGATTGTCTATCACCTCCTGACAGGCCCCGTTGTTGTAATCACATTCGAATGATATCATGATCGTATTGTTGT
>JAEETC010000014.1 GCA_016286585.1 Prevotella sp.
GCCAGTACATCTACGGCTTCCTCATCGGAGCGATGGCCATCATCATCCGTGTGCTGAATGCCGGCTATCCCGAGGGTATGATGCTTGCCATCTTCTTTGGTAATATGTTTGCTCCTACGATCGACCATTTTGTGGTGGCTCGTAACATTTCGAAACGTTTGAAGAGAGGAGGTACCAAATGAAACTGAATACGAATTCGAATACGTACATTATTATATATAGTGCGATTCTGGTGGTTATTGTGGCCTTCCTGCTGGCATTCGTCTATCAGGCCCTGAAGCCGATGCAGGATGCGAACGTGGCCCTCGATGTGAAAAAGCAGATTCTTTACTCGCTTAACATCCGTGACTTGGACGGCGCTGAGGCTGAGGCCAAGTATGCCGAGGTGGTGAAGGAAGAAGCAGAGAAGGACGGACAGAAGTACTACCTGTGTGAGATCGACGGTGAGGACATCCTCGTAGTCGCTCTGAAGGGCATGGGACTCTGGGGTGGAATCAGCGGTTACATCTCCATCCATGGTGATGAGACGCCCACCGTCTATGGAGCCTATTTCAATCATGAGAGTGAGACGGCCGGTTTGGGAGCAGAGATTAAGGACTCTCAGGAATGGCAGGAGAAGTTCATCGGCAAGAAGGTCTTTGTCGATGGCACTCAGGATGTGGCTATCTCTATTGTGAAGAAAGTGGAGGACCCCACGACACAGGTCGACTGTGTGACGGGTGCAACGCTGACTTCTAATGGTGTGAATGATATGATCAAGGCAGGACTGAAGGATGCCGGAAAGAATGGCGTTGAACTCTTTGTAAAGATGATATGCACCGCTCCTGCAGATTCCACAGCCGTTGAACCAAAAGCAGAGGAGGAGTAAACTATGGCATTATTCAGTAAACAAAATAAGGAGGTTTTTACCAATCCGTTGAACCTCGACCATCCTATTCTGGGCCAGGTATTGGGTATCTGCTCGGCATTGGCTGTGACTTCTCAGTTGAAGCCAGCCATTGTGATGGGTCTCGCTGTGACGGTTATCACCGCCTTTGCGAATGTGATTATCTCTATCATCCGCAACACCATTCCTAACCGCATCCGTATCGTGGTGCAACTGGTGGTTGTGGCTGCTCTCGTGACCATCGTTTCTCAGATCCTGAAGGCTTTCGCCTACGACGTGAGCGTTCAGCTGAGCGTGTATGTAGGTCTGATCATTACCAACTGTATCCTCATGGGACGCCTTGAGGCATTCGCCATGCAGAATAAGCCCTGGCCATCATTCCTCGACGGTGTCGGTAATGGCCTTGGCTATGCCATGATTCTCGTCATCGTGGGTGCTGTGCGTGAGTTGCTGGGCCGTGGTTCACTGCTGGGATTCCAGGTTATCCCTGACGCCTGCTATGACTTCGGATATATGAACAACGGTATGATGACGATGCCAGCTATGGCACTCATACTCGTTGGCTGTGTGATTTGGGTACATCGTGCATATTTTTATAAGGAGAAGTAAATTATGGAACACGCAATATCATTACTGTTCAGGTCGATTTTTGTCGACAATATGATCTTCGCCTTCTTCCTCGGCATGTGCTCTTATCTGGCTGTGTCGAAGACTGTGAAGACTTCATTAGGACTGGGATGTGCCGTGACCTTCGTGCTCACTGTCACCGTTCCCGTCAACTATCTTTTGCAGACCAAGGTGCTGGGGCCCGACTGTCTCGTTGAAGGCGTCGACCTGAGTTACCTGTCGTTTATCCTCTTTATCGCTGTGATTGCCGGAATGGTGCAACTGGTGGAGATGACGGTCGAGAAATACTCGCCTTCGCTCTATGCGGCTTTGGGTATCTTCCTACCGCTGATCGCCGTGAACTGCGCCATCATGGGTGCCTCTCTGTTCATGCAACAGCGCATCCTCATGGAGCCCACCAACTCGCAGGCCATCACTTCTATCTGGGACGCAATGGTCTATGGCTTCGGCTCCGGTATTGGTTGGACACTCGCCATTGTGGCTATGGGTGCCATCCGCGAGAAGATGCAGTATTCGGATGTGCCCAAGCCCTTACAGGGCCTCGGCATCGTGTTTATCACCGTCGGCCTGATGGCTATGGCGATGATGTGTTTCTCCGGCCTAAATATATAATGGTCAATGTTCAATGTTAAATGTTCAATGAATATATGGCACAGTTTATAGCATATAGTATCGGAGTATTCCTCATTGTCATACTCCTGCTCGTGATTATCCTGCTCGTGGCGAAGAAGTATCTGTCGCCCTCAGGAAATGTGAATATTGTGATCAACGGCGACCGTACGATCTCCGTGGCCCAGGGTAACTCGCTGATGTCTACACTCAATGAGAACGGCGTCTTCCTGCCCTCTGCCTGCGGCGGAAAGGCCTCCTGCGGACAGTGTAAGGTGCAGGTGCTCGAAGGGGGAGGGGAGATCCTCGACTCTGAGAAGCCCCACTTCTCGCGCAAGGAGATCAAGGCCGGCTGGCGCCTCGGCTGTCAGTGTAAGGTGAAGAGTGAACTGAAGATCCATGTCGACGAGTCGATCCTCGGCGTCAAGGAATACGAGTGCACCGTCATCTCCAACAAGAACGTCGCCACGTTCATCAAGGAGTTCAAGGTGCAGCTGCCTCCGGGCGAGCACATGGACTTCCTGCCCGGCTCTTACGCTCAGATCAAGATCCCGGCTTTCGACTGCATCGACTACGACAAGGACTTCGACAAGTCGCTCATCGGCGACGAGTACCTGCCCAGCTGGGAGAAGTTCGGTCTGTTCCCGCTCAAGTGTAAGAACCCCGAGCCCACCATCCGTGCCTACTCGATGGCGAACTATCCGGCTGAGGGCGACGTGTTCATGCTCACCGTGCGTATCGCCACGCCGCCGTTCAAGCCCGACAAGAGCGGCTTCATGGAGGTGAACCCCGGTATCGCTTCATCCTATATCTTCTCGCTGAAGCCCGGCGACAAGGTGACGATGAGCGGCCCGTTCGGCGACTTCCACCCGCACTTCGACTCGAAGCGCGAGATGATCTGGGTCGGTGGTGGCGCCGGTATGGCTCCGCTGCGTGCACAGATCATGCACATGACGAAGACGCTCAAGACCACCGATCGCGAGATGCACTACTTCTACGGTGCCCGCGCCCTCAACGAGGTGTTCTATCTCGACGACTTCCTCGGTCTGGAGAAGGATTTCAAGAACTTCCACTTCCACCTGGCCCTCGACCGTCCCGATCCGGCAGCCGATGCCGCTGGCGTGAAGTACACCCCGGGCTTCGTCCATCAGGTGATGCTCAACACCTATCTGAAGGACCACGAGGCTCCCGAGGATGTGGAGTACTACATGTGTGGTCCCGGCCCGATGTCGGCAGCCGTCGTCTCGATGCTCGACTCGCTCGGCGTCGATCCCGAGTCGATCATGTACGACAACTTCGGAGGCTGATCGCCCTCTGTTGCATTGTTGCATTGTCACATTGTAACGTCAATGAATAAAGGATTAGGAATCACGGTGGTTCCTAATCCTTTTTTTAGCGTGTGACGATTCGCTTTCAGCCTATTGCTTCACGAAGCTCTTCGAAGAGACGGCCGAGGCTACGTTGCCACGGACGGCAATGGCCTTGATGGTCTTCGAGGTGCTCAGCGTGATCGGGCCGCTGTACAGCGTCGCGTGCTGGTCGGGCTCCGAGCCGTCGTCAGTATAGTAGATCTTCGCATTGTTGCTCGACGAGATGATGGTTACCGTGGTCGTGTCGGCAAACGGAGTCGTACCACTGATCTGAGGCGCAGACACCTTCTCCTGGATCGGGTACAAGATCTGCTGATACTTGCCGTTGCCCAGGTCGATCTTCTCGGTCTCGATACGGCCTACAAGCTCGAACGTACAGAGGTCCTTGAAAGCACGGCTGGTGAGCTGCTCGCCCTTGGCGTTCTCGGGGATGAAGCGGATGTGTACACCCTGGATCTGGTCTACCCCCACGGTTGAGAAGTTAGCACGTCCGTGCTTCTCGCAGGTGACGGTAGGCGTGAAGGTTCCAAGGCCGTCCCACTTCACCGGCTGTCCGCTCTTCAGCAGTTCCACCATGACGGTGGTCAGCTTCTGGATCACGCCCTCCACGATGTCGCGCGAGTAGACACTCTGGTCGAATGCCACGCGCTCGATCAGTCCGCGCAGGGTCAGCGTCTCGGGGTACCAGGGCACGAGGAAATACTTGCCGTAAGCGGTCGAGTCATCGTTCTTGTTCTGTCGCGCTGCGACGGGGAATGCAACAACATTTACTGCCATGTTTTTTAATACCTTTTTTTGTTAATACTTCCGTCAGGTTTCATCCCTAGTTTCTTCGAGAGAGTGGCCAAGTTTCTGTTAGTAAGTGGCCAGGTTGCTAGCAGAAAGTGGCCAGGTTACTCAGCGGAACTGTTCCTCCGTCTGTTGCAGACTAACGGGACTTCCCTGATTCCGATGCAAAGTTACGACTAAAAATCTGTGTTTGCAAGTAAAATCAAGAGTCTGTTCTCACTTTAAGACTTATTTGCAAATGTAAAATAAAGTAGTATATAATATGTTAGCGCGTGATGTATTGTCACAGATATTTCGTAACTTTGTAGGGTAAAATATTTCATTATGGCATATCAATTAAAAGATTACCACGATTTGTTCACCAAGCAGGCCATTGCCCGGCAGATATTTCCCCATCTGCCGAACCGTTACGGCTGGAAGAAGATCCGCATGGCCGTCGGCGACGACCCCGTGTTGCGCACAGCATTCACCCAGCGCCGCAGGTACCTGTATATATCTGAATATCAATATCTTATGACTATCTTATGATCAGTAAATGTGACAATGTGACAATGCAACTACCACTTTCAGGTAATTCCTGGAAAGTGAAGCAGGCTATTTAAGATTATATTAATATATATATTAATATAATCTTATTTATATAAATATATAAGTCTTCCCCTCTCTTTCGTTTTCCCCCCAACCTTCAGTTGCATTGTTGCATTTGTTACATTGTCACTGGATCTTGTCTTTTTAGCCTTTTATTGGGGGATAAACGCCCTTAAATCTTAAACTATCTTTAATACATTAACATTCCTTGCCGTTTTATTTGTGTGTTTGCAGTTTTTTCCTTATATTTGCCACCAAATATTACTTAATCCAAGGTTATGATGAAATGTCTATTATCCATTGCCCGGTTGCTGGTGACTGTCGCCGGCGTCTTCGTGGCCGCACAGACGGCCTGGGCAGAAGCTACCGTGAGTTTCCCAACAACAAGTGGCGGTAGTGGTACAAGCGACGACCCCTACAAGATCAGTTCTACTGACGACCTTGATCAGTTGGCTACCGATGTGAACAGTGGTACAAACTACAAGGACGTGTATTTCATAGTGACTCAAGACATCGCCTATACCCACAAGGCAAATGGTGAAGAAGGAGCCGACACGGAGTATAACTTTACGACCATCGGTCAGGGTAAATATTTCCAAGGAACTTTCGACGGTAACGGCAAGACCATCAGCGGCATCCGTATCTATAAGAACTATGACAAAAACCAACTTACATTCTTAGGTCCATTCGGTCTCTTCGGCCGTATCGGGTCAACTGCTGAAGTGAAAAATGTAACCCTCTCCGATACTCGCATCGCCTCCGGAAGTGTAGGCGGCATTGTGGGGAATAATGCTGGTGGCAAAATCACAAACTGTCACGTCACCAACACCGTTGAAATACAGGGAATAGGTGATATTAGTCAACACGGTGGCATCGTGGACTATAATGGTTACTATAACGAAATCAAAGGCATTGTCAGCGGCTGTGTCAGTGAAGCCAAGTTCACCAATTGCTCTGGAATAGTTGGCGGCATCGCAGCAGCGAATCAAGGTACCTTGGAGAACAACTTCGTCATCGGCGTCACCATTCCTGCTATCGAGGACAATACTCGTGGCGCCATTGTGGGTAGAAATATTGAAAGCACGCTCACTAACAACTACTACACCGCTTGCACGGTGGCCGGCACGGCTAATGCCACGAACGTGGGCGTAGGTGTCGACGGTTATTACCAACCTGTTGGCGACGTCGCCGAGAACGACGGTGCGCTCTGCGTGTATAAGATGACCCTTGCCGAGGGCGTCACGGATGTTACCATCGATGCCAGTGCCAAGGTCTATTCATACGACAGCAAGGACTACTATACTCCGGGCACGACGGTTAAGCTCACCTACACAGGCACTCCTGCCAAGGGCTACATATTTGGCGGTATCGACGTCGGTGAGGGCGTGACAGGTACACTCAGCGGAAACGACTATACCATGACGATGCCCGCCAGGGATGTCACCGCTTCGGTAAATTTCATCCTCAAGGGCGATATCAATGGTGACAACGTGGTGAACGTGGCTGATATCGTGAAGGCCATCAACGACGGCAAGCCCCAGGACGACATCGATGAGATGGTGAATATCATCATGGACAAATAGCACACCAGGACCTTACCTCATAGATGGATGGTTCTTTTGTTACAACAGGAGAGTCCTTTTTGATTGACTTTGATTGAGAATATAATTTTTCTGCAAAATAGTAGGATATTCCAAATATTTATCGTATCTTTGCGCCAAATCACTAATTAAAACGCTAAAGATATGAAAAGAATGAATCGTTGGGTGCTCGCAGCCACTTTGACTTTCTGCGGCGCGATGATGATCCTCACATCGTGTACCGACGCCATCGGTTCCATGGACAATCCTGTGAATCCCGAACAGCCCGTCAATCCTGCCGACGAACTGGCCAAGGAGACCTTCATTCATGAAGACTGGATGGATCGCACGGTCAGGCCCGGCGACTCGTTCTGGGACTTTGCCAACGGCTCATGGCAGAAGAATCACGACGATTTAGACATGGGCACCATGTTAAATGTCTATACAAGTCGGTATGGATTATTGTATCAAGGTATACTTGAAAGTGCCTCCGACCATCATACAGTTCAGCTGGTTATGGGTTCCAAGCTTACAAAGGAGGAAGAAAAAGCCGCTATGGCTCGTGTATATGCACAACTGAAGCAGGGTGACGATGTCAGCAAGGTTGATGTGATGTATAACATAGGCAAGATGGCCGATATGGGGTTCAATGTCTTCTTTGGGCATGATATATTGAACGTCGATGGCATCATCAGGTATTACATCATGCCTGGTATTGCCTTTTCAAGCATAAATCTCGATAATTCGAAGGAAGAGGAACTTAAAAAGCTTAAGCCCATTTTCGAAGAATGGCTGGACATTGACACCAGTACACCGGAAGGTGGCCGGTTGCTCTCGAATGTCTACGATATAGAGGCATGGATCTTAAAATATTCTGAGGAATGGAAGGGTAAGGCACCAGAGCCCTCCCTCGTCGGCAATATAAGGCCCCAATTGAAATCCGCTCCTGTGCCGGCTCATGAAGCCTTGGCAAAGGCCAGAAACGTAACAAAAGCGGGCGACGACATGATGGGTGCCTTCCGTGAGGCTTTCCATATTGGTAGTGGGACTTACTATCTGCCCGAAGCGGACAAGGTTTTTGGACTGATCGACCAGTATGATGTCGCCACCTTGCAGACCTACTTGAAATGCTGCCTGTACTATAAGCTATTTCAGGTGTCATTTAGTTCGGCAGAAGAACCCGAAGGCGTCATTGTCGCCCTTAACATGCATTTACCATCCTTGTTCCTCAAATATCAGAAGAAGTATCTCTTGCAAGATGTAGACTGCGAGGAAGCCATGCTGATTCTGGAGCAATTGCGAAGAGCCATGTCCGAGCGTATAGCCAGTCTTGACTGGCTCAGCGATGCTACTAAGATGAAGGCGCAGGAGAAACTGCAGGCTATGTTATTCAATGTAGGAGCTCCTGATGCCCTGTTCAATGACGACTTCAAGTTCACCGGGCAGACCCACCTCGAAGATTTTGTGCAGTATAAGGAGCAGGCCGACGACTATCTGCGAAATCAGCTGGCCGGAAAGCCTAGCAATGAATACGGATGGGAAAGCGTCATACTCAGTCCCTTCGGCGCAAGTATCGATGCCACGAACGCCTTCTATGTTCCTGACGAGAATCAGCTCTTCATCCTGCCGGCCTTCCTCGGAAAAGAGCTCTTCCCAGCCGACAAACCCGCCGTACGCTATGCCACAATGATGGTCTTTGGCCACGAGATGACGCATGGCTTCGACAACAAAGGAGCTACATACGATGCCACGGGTAGGAAAAGCAACTGGTGGGCGCCCGAGGACAATACCAAGTTCCTCGAGAAGCAGCAACAGATGATCAATCTCTACAACGAGCTGGAGCAGTACCCTGGCGTGAAGGCCGACGGTAAAAAGACACTGGGCGAGAACATTGCCGATCTTGGAGGATTCAGTCTGGCCTATCAGTTATTTAACGAGAAACTGCAGGCCGACGGTCTCACCGGCGAGGCCTTGCGCCACCAGCAGCGCCAATTCTTCATGTCGTATGCCGATCTTTGGATGATTTTAAATGAAGAGAAAGTCCTGCAGAAACAGTTGGTAATCGATGTCCACTCTGCTAACCACAACCGCGTGAACGGTATTGCCCGGCTGATCGATGACTGGTACGACCTCTTCGGCGTGCAGCCAGGCGACAAACTCTATGTGAAGCCTGAGAACCGGGTGAAGATATGGTAGTTTTGCAGTCCATTCTATCAATGACACTTATGAGAAGGGGCAGATATAATATCATATCGACAACTGTTGTCGCCGTGCTGGCGTTGACGATGGGCTGCACGAAGCCCGACCGCAACGACGAGGCTGCTGCGCTGAGCAAAGAGATCGTCCGCAATGGATTATCCGACGTTGAACATTCTGTGGCGCGTGTGGATAGTGCGGAGCAGGCCGGTTTGTTCACGGCGGTACGTGCCAATACAACCAAGGCCATTATCTACGAGAATGCCGACCGACGGCGGCTGGCGGCCTATTACGCCGGGAAAGCGATTGCCGCAGAGGCGGGACATGCTGTCGCCACGTCGGCAGACAGCAGCCTTTATTGTAAGGCTCGCTGGATTCTGGGTAACGGTGCATTCGCCGATGGTGAGTATGGCAGATCGCTTGCCCTCTCCAAGGAAATCCTTACATTTGTGGGTGACGGCACAACGCCGAATGATGTGGAGATGAAGTGCAGGGCATTGATGCAGATGGCAGATTGTGAAAGCAAACTGGGGCATATGGCAGAATCCGAGCAGTTGTTGCTGCAATGCATCGATGATCTGATGGCGAGTACACAGCATGCCACCGATTATGGGGAGATTGATCCGCTCATCCATACGTTGCTTTCACTCAACGACCTGTATATCGACAATAAGATGCCAGAGAAGGCACTGCCCCTGATGGCGAAGATGGACACAGCGATGGCGCGTCTGACACGTTGTCCCAACACTCCCGACTGGGCGATGCAGAAGCGCCGCAACAACGTGACCATCAGTAAGGCGATGGTCTATGCCGCTAATGGTCGGCGAGAGCAGGCGGATGCCCTTCACCGTGAATACCAGCAGTTCGAAGGTCTTGGCGCTCTTGACAAGGCAGCCGAAGGCCTGTATCTGTCGATGACGGGCCGTTACGACGAGGCAGTCCGCTTGTTCGACGAAACCGACTCTATGATGCGCTCCAATGGTGAACCCGTTATCGACCTCTATGTCAAGACCTTGTTTAATTACAAGTACGATGCCCTGCAGAAGGCGGGGCACACGGTCGAGGCGCTGGCGCTGGGTGACCGCATACGTCAGTTGACCGACTCCATCCGCCTGCAGGAACGGCAGGCCGACGTGGAGCAGTTGCAGGAAATCCAGCAACAGGAAGAGGATATTATCCGTAAGCACCAGTCGCTGACCATCCATCGCATCGTCCTCATGGCCATCGTCTTGCTGCTGTTGATGGCCATCTACATCATCTGGCGCGTCAACCGCTACAATCGTCGGTTAGCCGAGAAGAACCGCAGCCTCTACGAGCAGATTCAGCAACGCCGGCAGGCCGAGGCCGAGGAGCAGCGAGAGTTACAGGCGCAGCCCGAAGAGAAACTGACGCAAAACCAACAGCTCTATCGCCGCCTGTGCGAACTGGTGAAGAACCCGGACGTATATACCGACGCTGACACCAACCACGAGACGCTGGCCCGACTGCTCGGCACCAACTATCAGTATGTGTATGCCGCCTTGCGCGAGTGTGCCGACACCACGCCAGCCGATTACCTCAACCACCTGCGCATACAGTATGCCGCCCAGTTGCTGGAAAAATCCGACGACCCGATAGGGCTCATTATTGAGCAGAGCGGGTTTACCAACCGCACCACTTTTGCCCGTCTCTTTGCCGCCTATTATTCAATGACACCATCGGAATTTCGCCGAGCAGCGAGAGCAAATACCGCAAAATAGTGCATAAACAGTAGTTTTTCAAGATTTGTGGAAAACATTTCAAGCAGTGGGGAAAGCCTTTCGGTTTTTCCCACTACCTTTGCAAACGAATTCAAACATTGAAGAAAATGACGGACATCACATTTATCATCATCGGCGCCCTGGCAACGGCCTTCCTTCTTTTGGTTGTACTGCTTATCCTGGGGCTTCTCTATTACCGCTGGCGACTCTCCGACAGCCAGCACATGCTGGTGCGCTTCATCCGCGAGAATTTCCGGTTGCACGAGAAATTGAACGAGAACGGTATTTATTAATAAGGTATAACAATAAAAAATCAAGCATTATGAGAAAGATTATGATGACGCTTGCCGTCCTTTGCATGACGGTGACGACAATGGCCCAGACAGACCCAGCCACCTCATCGGGAGATTCTGCCAAATTTGCAAAGTTACCACTGCTACCGGCACCTCCAGCAAGCGAACAGCACGGGGACTCCATCAATGAACAGTCGATCATGTTTCGTCACATGGGGAAAAAACCGACATCCCACTTTCAGATGAACTCAAAACCCGGATTACAGACGACCGGTGACCCCATGATAGGCATTCGCGACCAAATTGTAAGAAAGAGGAGAATCAATGAAGGTCAGCCGCTGCCTCCCCCGACACCAGTGATGAGAAGAAGATAAGAAACAGGTAATTTATACACAAATAAACTAATAAGAAAATGAAAAGAATTGTAACGATCGTAGCGCTGACATGCGCCGTGGCATTCCAGGTGAATGCACAGAACACAGTAGAAGAAAACGAGAAGATGGTGAGAGCCCATCTTCAGATGGCCGAGCAGACGGTGAAGCTGGCGGATGCAAATCCAACGGATGGCCAGAAGCAGTATGCCGCAGCCCAGGCGCTGGTTGGCGTCGCCGTCAACACCGGCGGCCAGTACGACCGCGCCATCAGTTACGCCCACAAGGCACTTGAGATTGCCAAGGCGCAAAAGGAGCGGAAGGACACACTCCTTGCCAACACGTATTCTCTGCTCAGTAACATCTACCTGATGCAGGGCAGCGTGGACAATGCCTGCGACTTTATGGAACTGTCGGTCGATGCTACAGAGGAGCAACTGGGCCGCTATGACCCCGCAACCATCTACAACCGTCTTAAAACCGGTCTCACCCTCATGTCGATATACCCCGACACAAGGCGCGGCTTCTTGAACGTCATGCAGGCGTTCTACGACAACGACAAGGCTCCCGTCAACAAGCGTATCAAGAACATGGAACAATTGAACATCCAATTCAGCATGGCCATGGAGCAGATGCTGACGGCCTATGCCAACGGCAACCGCTATGCTGTCCCCGTGGTGATGATGGACGGCGAGAAATACTTCTTGGTGCAGACCCGCGACTGGCATATCGGACAGCCGCTTGCAAACTGGCTATCACCCAACATGCTTCGTAGCGAGGACGAGAGGCTGGCTCACAGGGGCGAGAATATCATTTTGATGAACGACAAGGTAGAATTCCGCCGTCTCACCAAGGAAGAGGGTCAGAATCTTCCGATGGTCTTCCCCCAATTTATGCTCAACCCGAATTCCCGTGAGGTTGAAATAGCCCCCGGTGCCTCCTATCTCTGGTTCCTGCAGCCTGAGACGTACAATGAAACCGTTAAGCGATTCGAAGAGTTCGTAAACAAGAAATAACATTATGAGAAAGATATTAATGACGCTCGCAGCCGTCCTTTGCTGTGCAATGATAATGGTGCTGACCGCATGTACAAGTGACAATGATGACAATCCCGTGAGTGGTAGTGACTGCAGGATTGTGGGCAAGTGGTGCTCCGACGTGTCGGGCAAGACGTTCGCCAAGTGGAACTACGGCGAGACGTGGCAATCGACGGAGTTCAGGGCCGACGGTACGGGTAGCACACGCATCTATTACACTGCCAACGACAAGGCTGTCGCCAGCGAGGCGATAGACTTCACCTACACCGCCTCCGCCGACGGCAAGTTGACGATGACTCCGAAGGACAGGGACGTTATGACAGCCAAGTGGCAGTTGACGGGCGATGAACTGCGCATCGAGCATGGGGATGACATTAGCCTGACATTCAAGAAGTCCGCCACCGATATGGCTGCGAAGTTCGACAAGTGGAGCAAGGAAGACCTGATTCCCGTGCCACAGCCCTCGAAATTCACCGTGTTCGTCTATGGCAATGCCGGCGGAACGATGGATATCGCCATCGAAGAAGGGTTCTGGGAGCAAGCGAAGGCGTTCCTGACAGACCATAACAATGTGCGTGTGGTGTGCTTCTACAAATACGGCAAGGATCTGCCAGAGGCTCCCTTTTCAGGCAAGTATGCCAACCCGGGTGACATCGTGTGGTTTGAGCTGACCAGCGAGACCGACCTCGACAAGATCAAGGAAGAGGGCTTTCAGGCCATGGGCTTCGGCGATCAGGCCATCGCCCTTAAGTTGTGCGACCCCAATGCGGTCAAGATGTTCATCGAGTTCAGCAGCCTCGTCTGCCCCGCAGAGCAGTACGTGTTCAGTATCTGGGGCCACGGCGCCGGGTTCAGTCCCATGACCGACGTGCCAGGCAAGTATGAAGTCGGTGCCCGACGGGCTACCCGCGGTGTCATCGGCGACGAGTGGAACAACAAAGAGCAACTCGACATGTATGAACTGCGCGACGCCATCAAGGCCACGGGCATCGACCGCCTGAACACGCTCTTCTTCCACAACTGCATGATGGGCAACCTAGAGACGCTGACCACCGTCAAGGACTGTGCCGACTACATCTGCTGCTCAGCCCACGTGCTTTGGAGTGATGGCGAGGTGCTGACAGAATTCGTGCGCGGACTGAAGGATAAGGGAAATGCCGAGGATGCCGCAGCCCAGATGTTTGAGTGCATCACACCCGTTTGGCAGGACGGATATAAGAATGGCGGCAACGTAAGAAATGGTGACTATAAGATGTATCGCACCGACAAGTTCGACGCCATCCTCGACACCATCAGGCGTCTCGCCGACCGCCTCATTGCGCTCTATCCAACCCATCAGGAGGCTATCGACCGCGCCACCCAGCAGGTATATCGTTACGATCCGTTGGTGTCGTGGTACGAATTCTGGTATCCATTCTTCGACATTGCCGACTATGCTCATCTGTTGGCTGCAGAGACTGGCGATGCCGAGATGCAGACCATCTCCACTGAACTGGACAACGCATTCAAGGCCGCCTTCATCCACTATCGCGATGTCAACTGGAGCCAGCAGCACCTCGACCACTACACGCTCAGCGTCTGCCTGGTGCAGCAGCTCTTCTACATCTACGACTACAAGGATATACTCCCGAACTCTCTCTGTCGTTTCGATGAGGGTTACGAACAGTGCGACTTCCACAAACTGACCGGCTGGGGCAACTGGCTCCGCATGAACCAGCAAAGGCTCGTGAGCAACCCGGAAAGCGGCGGCGGTGGAAAGATGGAGCAATAAGTAAATACCTAACGAGCGTGACATCACAACATGATTGACGATACAGATATACTATTGATAAAATTACTTTACAATCAAAAATACAGCCCGGCAAAGTCGGACTTTAGATAGGCTAAACTCGGAGTTTACTTAGTCTAAACTCCGAGTTTACTGCCTGTAAAGTCCCCTTTTACATAGCTTAAAATCCTGGTTTTGTAACGGCTTAACAGTCAATTAGATACGAAAAAGTGAAGAAGACTGCACTATTGCTGAAATATTCTGACAAACATAAGACTCTGCTTTACATTTTCCAACATTTTTTGCACGAAGTATTTGGCGGTTTCAGAAAAACTTCGTAACTTTGTGCCCAATCAGACGTAAGCCCGGGTTATGAGACTGAGAGAGACCTGCATATTATTGCTACTGCTTGTCTGCACTGCTATGACGTGCAGGGCTGACAACCTCGGCTATACGAAAAACCATCAGCTGGTATTCGGCATCGACATGGATTATGCCCCGATGGAGTTTGTCGATGAGCACGGCAAACCCAACGGACTGGACATTGAGTTCACCAGACGGCTGATGAAACGCCTTGATATCCCCTTTACTTTTTCGACGAATTCGTGGGAGAATATCGCTGACGATGTGATCAAAGGCAGGGTTGACCTGGCTATGATGGTGTACTCTCCTTACCGCAAGGATCTCACGAACTACTCGCGAGGGGTGTTCCGGCTCTATTACCAGCTGGTGTACCGCAAACAGGACAAGGCTCCGTATGGTCTGCGTGACCTGGGTGGCAAGGAGATTGCCCTCATGGCCTCACGACCCATCAACGACACCCTGCAGAAAGTGGGGGCAACGCCCATACTCGTCAAGGACCTGAGGGTGGCTTTGAACGAACTCTCCAAAGGACAGTACGACGGATTGATCTGCTTCCGCTATCAGGCCCGTTATCTGATCAACGAACTTGGCTTGAAGAACCTCTCTTCGTCGGACCTGGCGCTGATGCCGCGAGAATACTGCTACGTAAGCCCGGACAAACAGCTGATCGACGCCATTAACAACGAGCTGGACCTCATGGAGAAAGAGGGGGTAATCGAGGATGTCTATGGTGACATCAAATCCAGTTTCGACGGGATGCGTATCCCGATGTGGGTATGGCTGTTCATCGCGAGTGTTATCATCATGCTGCTGGTCACCCTGGTGGTACATCAACGCATCAGCCACAAGAGGCTGGTCAAGGAGATGGAACGGGCCAGGAAGAGTGAGGAACTGAAGGACATCTTCCTCAGCAACCTCAGCCATGCTTTGCGTACACCGCTCAACGCCATCATCGGATTCTCAGAACTGATGCTCGAAGACACCAATGATAATATGTCGGCAAAGGAGCGACAGGACCTGTTGGAACTCGTCAACAAAAACGGCTTACAGTTGCTGCACCTGATCAACGAGCTGTTGTCATTATCGGACATCGAGGGCAACACACAGCTCTTCGACCGTCATGTGACGGACATCGATGCGGAGATGGCATCCTATGCCTCGGAGACGCGTATGCAGATGATGAATGCCGTGACACTGGATGTCGTAGAACCCGTTGGAGGACTGCGCGCCCTGCTTGACCCCAAACTGCTGCGGCTGATTGTCACACACTTGTTGGAGAATGCACGGCAGCATACGACGAAGGGGAAGATCACTCTGAGCTACTATGCCAAGGATGACGGCATCTATGTAGAGGTGAAGGACACGGGTAGCGGGCTGCCGGAAAAACTGAAGGAGAACATCTTCGCGCTGTTGTCGGACAAGAATACGTATATCCAGGAAGATACACCAGGGCTCGGTCTGAGCATCTGCAAGGCCATCATCGACAAGGCGGGTGGTCGTATCGGTGCCCGCGACAACGAGGAGGACGGTAGAGGGACGATCGTGTGGTTCTGGGCGCCGGTGGAGATTGTTGACTGATTGAAGATTGGAGATTGAGATATGACACTGATCATCGTTATATTGCTGATTCTGAGCTATCTGCTGATTGCCACCGGTCATCTGACGGGTGTCAACAAGGCAGCTATCGCCATGTTTATAGGTACGGTAGGCTGGGTGGTCTACATCTGCTGGGGTACTGACTTTGTGACCGACCGTCATCCCGACGACTATCTGGAGTTCCTACACGGGGCGACACCCACGAGCGATGCGGTGAAATATTTCATCCATGACAACGTGTTCCTCTACTATGTAGGCCGTGCCGCCAGTATCGTGATGTTCCTGCTGGCCACGATGTCGATCATCGAGATCCTGAACAACAACGGCTGCTTTGACTTCATCCAGAAATGGATCAGGACCCGCAATCCGAACCGTCTGCTATGGACCATCACCTTCGCCACGTTCGTCATCTCAGCCAACCTCGACAACCTGACGACCGCCACGATGATGCTGGTCATCATGCATAGCATCGTGCAAAGCCGTCGGCAGCGCATGCTCATCGGCAGTGCGGTGGTCATCGCGGCCAACTGTGGCGGATGCTTCACCGTGATTGGTGATCCGACGGGACTGCTGCTCTGGGGTGATGGGGCCGTGACGGCTACACATTTCTCGTCATATATGGCTCTGCCTGCCATCCTGGCATGGGTCATCCCGACGGTACTTATCGGACGGGTACTGCCCGAACGTCTCGACACCCAGTGGTCGCCGATGCCTTATCGTGGCGACGACACGAACCTGAGTCCGTGGCAGCGCGTGGTGATGCTCTTCGTGGGTATCGGCGGACTGTGGTTCATCCCGACGTTCCATAACATCACCAAATTGTCTCCCTTCCTCGGCGCCCTCTGTGTGCTGAGTGTGCTGTGGGTGGTGAATGAACTGTTCAACCGCAAGCTGATGAACGCCGACCAGATGTCGCAGCGACTGATTCCCCGTGCCTTACAATACGGTTCTCTCCAGCAGATACTCTTCGTCATGGGTATCATGTTGGGCATGGGTGTGGTGACCGAGACGGGCATCTTCCCCGATGTGGCACAGTGGATGGACGAGACGATCCATAACGTGTGGATCGTGGGCATTGTCTCTGGCGTGCTCAGCAGTATTGTCGACACCTTCACCATCGCCATCAGCGACATATCGCTCTATCCGGTCATGAGCAGTCAGGCTGCCGACTCGGCTTATCTTAGCCAGTTCACACAGAATGGAGCCTACTGGATGATCGTGGCCTATACGACGGCCGTCGGTGGATGTCTGCTCTCTGTGGGATCTGTCAGCGGACTGGCATTGATGAAGATGGAACATATCCGACTGGGCTGGTATCTGCGTCATCTGACACTCAAAGTGTTGGCTGGATGGCTCGTGGGACTGGCTGTTCTGTGGTTCGAAATATACATGTATAACTAAAATATAATAATGTATGGCAAAAATCAAGACGATAGGTTTGCTCACCTCTGGAGGTGATGCACCAGGTATGAACGCCGCCATCCGTGCGGTGACACGTGCCGGTATCTACAACGGTTTTAACATCAAAGGCATCTATCGTGGCTACGAAGGTCTGATCAATGATGAGGTGAAGACTTTCACGACGGAAAATGTATCGGGCATCATCACCCGAGGCGGAACAATCCTGAAGACCGCCCGCTCGAAGGACTTCATGACTCCCGAGGGTATGCAGAAGGCTTACGAGACGATTCAGAAAGAGGAGATCGACGCGCTGATCGTGATTGGCGGTAACGGTTCGCTGACGGGTGCTTGGAACTTCGGCGTGGAATTCGACTTCCCCTGTATCGGTCTGCCGGGCACCATCGACAACGACCTGTATGGCACAGACAACACCATCGGCTATGACACGACGATGAACACCATCATGGAGTGTGTGGACCGTATACGCGATACTGCCAACAGTCATGAGCGAATTTTCTTTGTCGAGGTGATGGGACGCGACGCAGGATTCCTGGCACAGAACTGTGCTATCGCCTGCGGTGCCGAGGCTGCCATCGTGCCCGAGGAGACTACCGACGTGGACCAGCTGGCACAGTTTATGAGCCGCGGTATACGTAAGTCGAAGAAATCGTGTATCGTGATAGTATCAGAGAGCCCCAAGTGCGGCGCCCTGTACTATGCCGACCGTGTAGAGAAGGAGTTCCCCGAGTTCGACGTGCGTGTGTCGATCCTTGGTCACCTGCAGCGTGGTGGTAGTCCATCAGCGCGCGACCGTATCCTGGCATCTATCACTGGAGTTGGCGCCATCGAGGCCATCAAGCAGGGACAGCGCAACATCATGGTGGGTGTCAGAAACAACGAGGTGGTCTATGTGCCCTTCTCGGAGTGTATCCGTACCGACAAGCGCTTTGACAAGCGTCTTATCAAAGTCCTCGACGAACTGAGCATATAATGCCTGATATTAAGAAAATCGTCCTGACGGGAGGACCGTGTGCCGGTAAGACCACGGCCCTGGTGAAGATTACTGAGTATTTCTCGGGATTCGGATACAAAGTATTCAACGTGCCCGAAGTGCCTACCATCTACAGCACGGCAGGCTGGAACTACCTGACGCCTAACCGCGACCTCTATTATCAGGGGGAACGCGCTATCCTGGAGACACAGTTGGCATTCGAGGACCAGTTCATGCGTCTTGCCGAGGTCTGTACGAAACCAGTGCTCATCGTCTGCGACCGTGGTACGATGGATATCTCTGCCTATATCAAGCCGGAGGAGTGGGAGGAGATTACTGCGATGGCAGGTACCAGCACCAACGCCTTGATGGAACGCTATGATGCCGTACTGCATCTGGTGTCGGCTGCCGACGGTGCGGAACAGTACTATACCACCGCCACCAACGCCACCCGCTATGAACAGGCCAACGAGGAAGGACTGCGCATTGCCAGGGAACTCGACAAGAAGGTGATCAAGGCCTGGACGGGTCATCCCCATCTGCGGGTCATCAACAATCACCTCGATTTCGAGAATAAGCTGAACCGTGTACTCAATGAGATCTCAAAGGTCGTCGGACTGCCCCAGCCACCGCAAGAGGAACGCGTCTATCGGGTAGAGATCACCGGCGAGATTCCCGAGTGCTCGGAGAGTGAGATCACCCAGACCTATCTGGTGGCAGAGCCAGGCTGTGAGGTCAGATTGCGCCGTCGGCAATGGAGTGGGGGAAAGGTGGTCAACGTCCACCGGTCTAAGAAACGTATCTCAGAAACGGAGGTCATCGAGACCGAGCGTCATATCGACAACAACCTCTACGAACAGATGCTGCAGCAAGCCGACCCTTATCGTCAGACCATCCGTAAGCGTAGGCAGAGTTTCATTTGGAAGGGACAGTTCTTCCAGATCGACACCTTCCTGGCTCCTGTCAACGACCTGGTGATGATGGAGACCAAAGGCGTGGCCGAACAGGAGACCATCAACTTCCCGCCGTTCGTCAAGGTGATTGAAGAGGTAACAGGCAATCAGACCTATTACAACTACAATATCGCCCTGAGGAAGTCCTAAATGGCACATATTGTGGCCTATTTGCGTAAAAAACAACGAAAAAAGTTTCTCAATTCAAAAAATAGCATTATCTTTGCAAACGACAGAAACAAAAATAGTGAACTAAAAACAAACAAATAACCTAATATTTAAGCGTATGTCACAAATAATTGGACACATTTCGCAGATCATCGGCCCTGTCATCGACGTTTACTTCGATACAGAGGGTCAGGAGGCTGAGAAGGTGTTGCCGAAGATCTACGAGGCATTGCAGATCAAGCGTGGCGACGGGCGCGACCTGATTGTCGAGGTGCAGCAGCACATCGGCGAGGACACGGTGCGTTGCGTGGCTATGGACAACACCGACGGCCTGCAGCGTGGCCTGGAGGCCATCCCTCTCGGCTCACCGATCCAGATGCCTGCGGGAGATCAGATTAAAGGTCGAATGCTGAACGTGATCGGTCAGCCTATCGACGGTATGAAACAGCTCAACATGGACGGTGCCTATCCCATCCACCGCGAGGCTCCCACCTTCGAGGAACTCTCCACGAAGAAGGAGATCCTGGCCACGGGAATTAAGGTGATCGACCTGCTGGAACCCTACATGAAGGGTGGTAAGATCGGACTCTTCGGAGGTGCTGGTGTAGGTAAGACCGTGCTTATCATGGAGTTGATCAACAACATTGCCAAGGGACACAATGGCTTCTCCGTCTTTGCCGGAGTGGGAGAGCGTACCCGTGAGGGTAATGACCTTATCCGAGAGATGATTGAGTCGGGCGTTATCCGTTATGGTGAGAAGTTCCGTAAGGCCATGGACGAAGGCAAATGGGACCTCAGTCTCGTCGACCCCGAGGAGTTGAAGAAATCGCAGGCCACCCTGGTGTATGGACAGATGAACGAGCCTCCTGGTGCACGTGCCTCTGTGGCCCTTTCCGGACTGACGGTGGCCGAGGGCTTCCGTGATGGTGGTGGTAAGGATGGCGGTGCAGCCGATATCCTGTTCTTCATCGACAACATCTTCCGTTTCACCCAGGCCGGTTCTGAGGTATCCGCCCTTCTTGGCCGTATGCCTTCAGCCGTGGGTTATCAGCCGACACTGGCCTCTGAGATGGGTACGATGCAGGAGCGCATCACCTCAACGAAAAAGGGTTCAATCACATCTGTACAGGCTGTGTATGTGCCTGCCGACGACTTGACCGACCCTGCTCCTGCCACGACGTTCACACACCTCGATGCTACGACGGTGCTCGACCGTAAGATTGCCGAGCTCGGTATCTATCCGGCTGTGGATCCTCTGGGCTCTACCTCACGTATCCTTGATCCGCTGATTGTCGGCAAGGCTCACTACGACTGTGCCCAGCGTGTGAAGGAGATCCTTCAGCGCTATAAGGAGCTACAGGACATCATCGCCATCCTCGGTATGGATGAGCTCTCCGATGAGGATAAGCTGACGGTGAACCGCGCTCGTCGTGTACAGCGCTTCTTGAGTCAGCCGTTCTCGGTGGCCTCACAGTTCACTGGTCTGCCTGGTGTGATGGTGCCTATCGAAGAGACCATCAATGGCTTCAACGCCATCCTCGACGGTGAGGTGGATGATCTGCCCGAACAGGCTTTCCTTAACGTGGGAACGATCGAAGACGCCAAGGAGAAGGCCAAGAAACTGCTCGAAGCCGCCAAGGGCTAAGCAAATTGACAATTGATAATTGATAATTAACAATTATGTTGCAACTGAGAATAGTTTCGCCCGAGAAGGTTGAATACGATGGAGCGGTTGAGAGTGTTCTGGTACCTGGTACCGCTGGACAGTTCGAGATCCTCAACGACCATGCGCCCATCATCTCTACGCTCCAGAAAGGAGTAGTGGAGTATGCTACGAAGGAAGGTAAGGTGAGCCTGAACATCCTTGGTGGGTTTGTGGAAGTGCAGAAGAATGTGGTAAGCCTCTGTGTAGAAATAGCTTAGGTTTTCTTCGTAGAAGCAATAATTGAAGATAGAAAGATGGTAAACAACGTCGACAAGTTAAGCAAGTCATATATGAAACAAGGACTGTTTCTGACCGTCGCCCTGGCTCTCCTGACCCTTCTGGTGATGCAGGTGTGGCAGTTTGACTTGTTGGGCGAGATCATCGTCAGTGTAGTCTTCTCGCTTGTCGTCTGCTGGACCATCGGTCTTGTCTGGCGATGGGTGGCAAAGAATCATCAGGAGAGCCTGCCCACGTTCTTTACGGCCGTGTCTGGCTTCCGTCTTCTGTTGGCGCTGGCGGTGATGTTCGTCTACTATCTGGTGTGCGGACGTGGTGCCATGCTTCCCTTCTTTCTGGTGTTCATGGTGTTCTATTTCGCATCACTGATCCACCATTCCATATTCTTCGCCAAAGTGTCGAACCGCTCTTGACGAAAAGTTTGCTTACACATATTTTATAATAATGAAACAACTAAAGTCGATAATCCTCCTAATGATGGTAGCACTGCTGCCGATGCCCGCTCTGGCAGAAGAGGGTGGTGAGGGCGAGAAGATCAACATCCCGGAGATCGTTCTCGAGCACCTGGCCGACTCTTACGAGTGGCACATCGCCTCTTACCAGGGTAAGCATCTCAGCATTCCCCTGCCTATCATCATCCGTAGCGGGAACACCGGAGAATGGCATTTCTGTACGGCTCACAGTCTGCCCGATGGTTTCTTCTTCAGCGAAGAGCACCATGGGAAGATCTATGAGCGTATGGCCGACGGCAGTGAGGAGCGCCCCCTCGACCTGAGCATCACGAAGAGTGTGCTGCAGATATGGATCGTGGTGGCCGTGCTCATCATCATCTTCCTCTCCTGTGCCCGCTGGTATAAGAAGCACGACGTGAAGGATGCTGCGCCTGGTGGTTTCGTTGGTTTCATGGAGATGATCGTAATGACCATCCACGACGACCTCATCAAGTCGTCGATTGGTGAGAAGCATTACAAACCGTATGCACCTTATCTGCTCACGGTGTTCTTCTTCATCCTGACGTGTAACCTCATCGGACTGATCCCAGTCTTCCCAGGTGGAGCCAATGTGACGGGTAACATCAACATCACCTTTTTCCTGGCCCTGTGCACAATGTTGGCTATCAACATCTTTGCCAATAAGGAGTACTGGAAGGAAATCTTCTGGCCCGAAGTGCCCCTCTTCCTGAAGGCATATCCCGCGCCAGTTATGCCGCTCATCGAGCTCTTCGGTGTCTTCACGAAGCCCTTTGCCCTGATGATCCGTCTCTTTGCCAACATGATGGCAGGCCACGCCGTGATGCTCAGTTTCACCTGCGTGATCTTCCTCGGTTGGTCAATGGGTGTCGGATTCGGTCTCGGCCTGAATGCCTTCAGCATCCTCATGCTGCTCTTCATGAACCTGCTTGAGTTGCTGGTGGCCTTTGTTCAGGCTTACGTCTTCACCATGCTGAGTGCTGTGTTCATCGGGCTTGCCCACAAGGAGCACCATGCTGAGTAAAGGTAAAAAAGGTATAAAAGTAAGTACAAACATTTATTAATAATTAAAAATTAAACATTATGATTTCAGCTTTATTTTTGGCCGCAGAAGGTCTGGCTCAGCTGGGCTGCGGTATCGGTGCAGGTATTGCAACAATTGGTGCAGGTTTAGGTATTGGTAAGATCGGTGGCAGCGCTATGGACGCCATCGCCCGTCAGCCCGAGGCAACGGGTAAGATCCAGACCAACATGATTCTGACCTCTGCCTTCGTCGAGGGTTGTGCCCTCTTCGCTATCGCAGCTTGTGCATTCCTGATCTAAGAGACATTCCGCCAAGTAAGAAACTAAAGAATTTAGCGAATGGATTTCAGTAAACTGCCAGCAATCCTCACCCCTGATCTGGGACTCCTGTTCTGGATGCTTCTGGCGTTTGCCGTCGTCTTCTTCGTGCTTGCCAAGTACGGCTTCCCCGCTATCACCAATATGGTAGAGGAGCGTAAGAAGTACATCGACGAGAGTCTGCTTAAGGCCCATGAGGCTTCAGAGCGGCTTGAGAACATCAAGCAGGAAGGCGAGGCGATTCTCCAGGAGGCTCGTGACCGTCAGGCGCAGATTCTCAAGGAAGCTGCCGAGACGCGTGACGCCATCGTGGAACAGGCACAGCAGAAGGCCCGTGAGGAGGGCGCCCGTCTCCTGGGCGACGCGAAGGTCGCCATCGAGCAGGAGAAGCGGGCTGCCATCGCCGACATCCGTCAGCAGGTTGCTGCCCTCAGTGTGGAGATCGCCGGAAAGGTGCTCCGCCAGAATCTGAAGGACGACAAGGCTCAGATGGATCTGATTGAACGTATGCTGGATGAGGTTTCTACTGACAAATAAATGCGATAACGTATGGATATAGGAGTCATATCGGTAAGATACGCCCGTGCACTTCTCAAAAGTGCCACTGACGCGAAAATCGAGGATGCTGTCTACACGGAGATGTTGCAGCTCGCCAAGAGCTATGTCGAAGTGCCACAGCTGCGGTTTACGATAGACAATCCGATGCTCTCGAAGGACAAGAAGGAGATGCTCCTGCTGACAGCCGTCGGCAAGAAGCCCTCCGCCCTGACCAAGACCTTTATACAGCTTGTGCTGAAGGAGGACCGCGAGAGTGTGATGCAGTTCATCGCCAATTCGTACGTCACGCTTTACCGCCAACAGAAGAATGTCATCCGAGGACGCCTCATCACCGCTGCAGCCGTCACTCCTGCCACCGAGCAGAAGATGCGCCGCATGGTGGAGAGTAAGACTAATGGAACCGTGGAGTTCGAGACCGAGGTGAACCCCGATATCATCGGTGGCTTTATCCTCGAATACGACACCTACCGCATGGATGCCAGTGTCAAGACCAAGCTCAACTCAATTCTTAATACACTTAAAAAGTAAACAACAATGTCAGATAAGATTAAACCAAGCGAAGTATCCCAGGTTCTGCTCGACCAGCTCAAGGGTATCTCCAATGTCGAGAAGTTCGACGAGGTGGGTACCGTGCTGACCGTCAGCGACGGTGTGGCCCGTATCTACGGACTGCGCAACGCCGAGGCCAACGAGCTGCTGGAGTTTGAGAACGGGACGATGGCCATCGTGATGAACCTCGAGGAGGACAACGTCGGTTGTGTGCTTCTGGGCACCACCTCGGGCATCAAGGAAGGCATGGTCGTGAAACGTACGAAGCGTATTGCCTCTATCCGTGTCAACGACAACATGCTGGGCCGCGTCATCAATCCGCTGGGACAGGCTATCGACGGCAAGGGCGACATCGACCTGAGCGATGCCTTCGAGATGCCGCTCGACCGCAAGGCCCCCGGTGTGATCTACCGTCAGCCCGTGAAGGAGCCGCTGCAGACAGGTCTGAAGGCCATCGACTCGATGATCCCCATAGGCCGCGGACAGCGTGAGCTCATCATCGGCGACCGTCAGACGGGTAAGACCGCTATTGCCGTGGATACCATCATCAACCAGAAGAGTTTCTACGAGGCAGGCAAGCCTGTCTATTGTATCTATGTCGCCATCGGCCAGAAGGCTTCTACCGTTGCTGCCCTCGTCTCTACGCTGCAGGAGCACGGCGCCATGCCTTACACCATCGTGGTGGCTGCTACTGCTGCCGACCCTGCTGCCATGCAGTACTATGCACCGTTCGCAGGAGCTGCTATCGGTGAATACTTCCGCGATCGTGGTCTCCCTGCACTCGTGGTCTACGACGACCTCTCGAAGCAGGCTGTGGCCTATCGTGAGGTGTCGCTGATCCTGCGCCGTCCCTCCGGACGTGAGGCATACCCCGGCGACGTGTTCTATCTCCACTCCCGTCTCCTTGAGCGTGCAGCCAAGATGAACGAGCAGCAGGAGGTGGCCGAGCAGATGAACGACCTGCCCGAGTGCATGAAGGGTCATGTGAAGGGTGGTGGCTCGTTGACCGCTCTGCCTATCATCGAGACACAGGCTGGTGACGTGTCGGCCTACATCCCCACGAACGTGATCTCCATCACCGACGGACAGATATTCTTGGAATCAGACCTCTTCAACCAGGGCTTCCGTCCCGCCATCAACGTTGGTATCTCCGTATCCCGTGTGGGTGGCTCGGCACAGATCAAGTCCATGAAGAAGGTGGCCGGTACGCTGAAGATCGACCAGGCACAGTATCGTGAGCTCGAGGCCTTCTCGAAGTTCTCCAGCGATATGGATGCCGTGACAGCGATGACCCTCGACCGTGGACGTAAGAACAACCAGCTGCTCATCCAGCCGCAGTACAGCCCGATGCCCGTAGGCGAACAGATTGCCATCCTCTATTGCGGTGTGCACGGTCTGATGCGCGAGGTGCCCATCCCCAAGGTGCGTGAGTGCCAGACGGCCTTCCTCGACAAACTGCGCAGTGCTAACCCCGAGGTCATCGAGACCCTCGCCAGTGGTAAGATCGACGACGAGACGACCAAGAAGATCGAAGCCGTCATGGCCGACATCGCAGGAACTTATAAAGCCTAGCCTATGCCCAGCCTGAAGGAAATCAAAGGCCGCATAGCCTCAGTCAAATCCACGCGGAAGATCACCTCGGCGATGAAGATGGTAGCCTCATCGAAGCTCCATCACGCCCAGGTGGCCATCCAGAACATGCTGCCCTACGAGACGATGCTGGAGCACATCCTCAAGTCGTTCCTCGCAGCCGAGGCAGAGGCTCAGACCATCTACGACAAGCAGCGCCCCGTCAAGCGCGTGGCCCTCGTGGTCTTCACCTCCAACTCCTCGCTCTGCGGCGGCTTCAACGCCAACACCATCAAGATGATGACGCAGGCCGTTGATGCCTATGCCAAGGAGATAGGGCGCGACAACGTGGAGATCTATCCCATCGGCCGCAAGGTCTATGAGAAGGCACAGAAGCTGGGGCTCAAGGTACAGGGCGAATACTCCGCACTGGCCGACAAACCCAACGTCGCCCAGTGTATTGATATCGCCATGGAGCTCGGTCAGAAATTCGCTGAGGGTGAGGTAGATAAGGTCGAACTCATCTACCACCACTTCAAGAGCGCAGGCTCCCAGGTTCTCACCCGCAAGACCTTCCTGCCCATCGACATCGAGTCGGAGCTGAAGGCCGATCACGAGCGCGACCTGACGAGCATCATCGCTACGAAGGAGTCGCAGGAGTATCTGAAAAATAGAGGTGAGAGGTCAGACGTGAGAGGTCAGAAAGAGGAAGAGGTGAAGCCGTTGAACGACAACTTCATCGTCGAACCTGACATGAACACCGTGCTCACCCAGCTCTTGCCGAAGATGGCCCATCTGATGCTCTATACAGCTCTGCTCGACAGCAACGCCTCTGAGCATGCCGCCCGCATGGTGGCCATGCAGACAGCCACCGACAATGCCGACGAGCTGCTGCGCGAACTGAACCTCCAGTACAACAAGAGCCGCCAGCAGGCCATCACCTCCGAGCTGCTCGACATTGTGGGCGGTTCCGTGAACAACTGACGCGCTCGGCTATGCCGCTTCGCTGGTCGAAGATACTACTTTCTACTATAACCGAAGAGAGCCCGGCGCCATGTGCATCGGACTCTCTTTTCAACTCACAAAAGACAACATCAAATCAATAAGGATAGCAATGCAAGACAACAAAGCCGAACGTTTTCCGATTGTCGACGAGGAGGGCCGAGTGATCGGTGCAGCCACAAGGGGCGAGTGCCACAACGGCTCCCGACTGCTGCACCCTGTCGTCCATCTCCATGTGTTCAACTCCCAGGGTGAGGTCTACCTCCAGAAGCGTCCCACCTGGAAAGACATTCAGCCCGGCAAATGGGACACTTCCGTGGGCGGCCACCTCGACTATGGCGAGACCCCTGAGCAGGCCCTGGTCAGAGAGGTCCGCGAAGAACTCGGCATCACCGACTTCGAGCCCGAGCGGGTAGGGCAGTACGTCTTCGACAGCCGTCGGGAACGAGAGCTCGTCTATGTCAACCGCACCACTTACAACGGCCCCATCCGTCCCTCTGCCGAAGAACTCGACGGCGGCCGTTTCTGGTCGCTTGACGAGATACGCGCCGCCATCGGCCAGCAGATCCTCACCCCGAACTTCGAAAGCGAATTCCAGCGGTTCTTCTTGTAAGAACCAGCGTACTTACGGAAATCCATAATTTTCTTGTCAAATAATTTCATAACAGTCATATCGTTGAATCAGTATTTCATATCTATCTGATAACCAATGGTTTGACGTAAGTCAGATTTAGGGCTAAGGAAAGTCGGAGTTTGGGCTAAGGAAACTCTGACTTTCATGCCAACTTTCTCCGAAAAACCAGCAACCTTTCTTCGAGAAAGGTATCTGTATCAAAAATTTGTCAAATAAATTGACAGTATCTTTATATCATTGGTCATCTATCTCTTCTGAGCCATAACACCGACTCACCAAGCTCTTTAATGTTAAAAACGCAAAAGAACGTTAAACAAAAGCCTTAAAAACGCCAGAAAAGGACAATTGATTTCTACCGATTTCGTAAATTTGCAATCACGAAGCTGCGGCTTTCAATCGTAAGGGGGAGGGGCTGCCGAGACAGGTAGCCCCTCGGTCAGCCCCCCGTTAGGAAGGGGGCGGGAAGGGGCACCCCAACCTGAGCTCGGCAGCCCCTCCCCCTTACGATTGAAACGCCTCGCAAACGCTTTTTTGCATTTTCTTCCCCAAAAACTTGTTAAGTTCAGAAATTCTTCCTATCTTTGCGCCAAAATAAAACGCTATGGAAGAAAAGAAATATCCTACATTTAATGAAGAAGGATCCGTTGGCAAGGTCTGCGAACCAATCGTTGCTCCTGTTCCTGATACAATGTCTGCCTCAGGTATTGCAGAAGATCATGACTGGATAGACGACCTAGACTGGGACAAATTCCCCAGCTTCGGTCCTTTTACAGACGAAGAAGCCATTGCCAGAATCGACAGATTCGAAGAAAGACTAAAGAAGGGAGAAGTTAAGTGGACTTCTTCAGAACAAATGTGGGAGGAACTCTATAACAAATATCCATGGCTAAGATAATCTGGGAAGACGAACCCAAATTGCTTCTTAATCAATTTATCGATTATGCAGGACTTGAATATGGAAAGTCAACTGCAAAAAGATGGGCTACAGAAGTTCAAGCTTTTGAGTATCGTGTTAAGTCCTTTCTAGAATCCTATCCTCCTGAAGAACTTCTAATTGGTCGCAGTCCCCTATATCGTCGACGCCACCTGATGAATCGCCGTTTTAAGATCATCTATTACTACGACGAGGCAGACAATACAGTACATGTTATCGACATTTGGGATACGAGAAGAAATCCTTCTGCATTGATTCGCAGGATCAAGTAATTTGTTTTCAACGCCTAATTGCCAAATAATATTAAATAATGGAGTGCTGCCCGCCAAAGACGGACAATTGCATTTTCCGATTTCGTAATTTTGCAATCACGAAGCTGCGGCTTCAATCGTAAGGGGGAGGTACAGAAAATAGGTCGCCCTAAAAATTAAAATTACGCCCCCCCTCCAAGGGGGGCGGTTAATTAATTAAATGAGGGCGCCCCAACCTGTTTTCTGTACCTCCCCCTTACGATTGAAACGCCTCGCAAACACTTTTTTGCATTTTCGACTATATTTGCGACAAAAGCATTTGGGCACGCGAAGTACTGTAGGTTAGGTGTTTAGTTAGGTGTTTAGTTAGGTGTTCGGTTAGGTGTTTGACCAACACCTACCCCTTCTCAAACCCTTTACACAAAAGCGCTTCTGAATATTTGGGTTAAGTGTTAGCAAATGCTTAATCTTTGCATGCTTTGACACTTCCACACGCCTTGTAAAAACACTTTTTTTGAAATTTCTTTCTAAAATGCTTGCATAGTTCAGGAATAATTTATAATTTTGCATTTGACACCGCTAGGCCCATAGGGGTAAAGCGGCATGAACCTAATGAATATTAACGATGGACAGTCTGATTTTCTTCAACTCACGTGACGAACTATTGCGTATTGATACAGCAAAAATCGTCTACTTCGAGGCTAATGGTAATTACACCAACATCATCATGGTCAACAAACTGCGCGCTTCCGTCTGTATGAACCTCGGAGAAATGGAGAAAGCACTTGCTGATCAGATAGGCGACGAAGCTAAGCGATTCATGCGTATTGGCAAACGATTCATTATTAATATGCGCTATGTTTACTCTATAAATGTACTCAAACAACAATTGGTGCTTTCCGACTATGATCATTTCGCCTTCCAAGTTAGCATCTCAAAAGATGCTCTCAAGAAAATGAAAGATCTGATGTTAGTGGCAAAAGTATAAAATAATATATATGGTAATTATAATAGGCAGAGATCCAGAAAGTGGCAAGATGATGATGACGGTTGATGGCAATGAACAACCTTCAACCTCATCAGAAACGCTTCCCAATAGCATTGCAAATCAGCATTGTAGGCTAACGATTAAGGATGGTAAGATTCTCTTGAAGAATCTAGATATCAACAACTATACATACGTAAACGGTCAAATCGTAGAGTCAAAAGCAATCTCCCGGAACGATAAGATAGAATTAGGTAAGGATCGTGTCTTATTAGACTGGGCAATCCTGAATCCTTTTTTGCCCGTAGATATTAGTCACTTGGAGAAGATATGGGTAGACTACGAGAATGAGAACATTTCCCTCCAGATTAAAGAACGCAAATTCAATGCCATACGTTCTGCTACAGGTATATTTACTATGGTGGCTATAGCCCTAAGTATTGCCACAGGTGGCAAGAGCAAGTGGTACTTCGTATTGTACGGGATAGCCATCCTGGCATCAGTCATTTTTTTCCTCAAAGCTTATATAGACTCTTCTAAAATACCCCAGAAACGTCTCGAATTGACTCGCCAGTTCCAGCGTGATTATGTATGCCCAAAATGCAAACATTCGATGGGTAGTCAGCCATACGAGTTTTTGGCTCAAAACAGCCATTGTCCATATTGCAAAACACAATTCATACATTAATCCCACCATTTCGTGGACTATCTTCTCAAAAATTTGGAACGTAACAAAACTATTCCGATATTTGCACTCGAAATCAGTTACAAACAATTTAAACATTTAAGATTATGACTACAAAAGAAACATGGAAACCAGTAACGATCGGTGGTCTCACTGGTATTTTGATGGGAGCAGGAACAATGTTTGGAATTCAGGCTACTGCTTCTGTAGGTAATGAAGAGCCAATGAGTGCAAATGAGGGGTTTAAAGTTGCAACCGTTGATGATTCTATGAGTTTTAATCATGCATTTGAATCAGCTCGTGCTCAGGTAGGTGCTGGTGGTGTGTTCACTTGGCGAGGAAACATCTTCAATACCTATACAGCAGATGAATGGAAAGCTATGTCGAATGATGAGAAGCGACTCTTTGCAGAACAGGTAAAACCCGAGATTCCTGCTGCAGATGTAGATACGAAGCAGATTGCTGAAAACACATCAGCAGAGCCAGATTCTCAAGATCTAGAGGTTGGCGATGATGTTCAAATTGTAGCAGAGCAGCAACATAATACAGAAGTAAACAATAATTACGAAGCTCAACTGCAGGCTACAAGCTGGAACCAGCTGGCTCAGGAAGAGAATGATGTACGTGTGGTAGGCTTCAAGGATATCGAAATTGGCAAAGGACGTTCTATCACTATGCAGGAGGTGGATATCAATGGCCAACGTGTTGCAGTGATTGACGTTGACAAAGACGGAGATCCCGACTTTGCAATGACAGATCTGAATCACAACTATCAGATGGATGAGGGTGAGGTGATAGACCTTCACACTGGTGAGGCTGTTTCATTCACCAATGATGATCCTGCTGTAGACAATACACCTGATTTTGATACATTCACAACATAAGTAATATGTTAGATCAACTTCGCATCCAATGTCCATCGTGCGGAATAATCCTTGATGTAAGAAATTCCAAGCATGAAGCCCTCAAGCAGATTGTGTGTCCAAACTGTAAGAAACAGTTGGCTGTGAATTTTAAAGAGGAATTAGAACCACTGGCTCCTCCACAACCAATAGAACCTCTCTATTATGGCGAGATGCGTATAGATCTAAAAGAAGGGGTCAACAAAATTGCACTTCCTGATACCGATACGGTTGAGATCAAGGTTGTACGACTCAAGGATGGCTATACCAAATGCATGGTACACCCTTTGGGTGATAAGATTCCAGTTAAAGTTAATAGACAGCGACTTGAGGCAGATGAACAGGTGGTTCTTTCTAAGGGCGATTATCTGGAGATTGGTAAGACCTGCTTGAGGACTGGAGAGCCAGGATCATTAACGCCACCTAACCAAGATGATTCTGACGATCAAGGTTGTGAACGACCAGCAAAGCCTCGTCCACAAAAAGAACGCAATTATATCTGGCTATATGCAGTTTTAGCTTTTGGACTACTGATGGGAGCGACAATCTACCTCTGGCCATCAGAACAGGGAAAGGAAATTCTCCCACCTGAAGATTTGGCAACTCATGTATCTGACAGCATGGTAGAGAATCCACCTGTGGATACAGTGGATAAAGCAAGGGGCAAAGAATCTATTCAAAAGGTTACATCTCCAACCCAACAAAAACCGCCAGTAGAGATAAATAAAGATTTATCTGATTATGATTTGGAGAAGTTGGCCCTGAAAGGTGATGTAGATGCTCAGTATAAATTAGGAAATCGATTGATACATGGCGATAATCCTAGTTCTATCTTAAGAGGTGTTAAATATCTTCGAATGGCCGCTCAGAATGGTTCTTCAAAAGCAAAGGTTGTTTTAGAAAAGGTTATTATAAAACTTCGACAAAAAGCCACAGAAGGCGATAGTATAGCTTATTATATATTAAAGTCAATTTAAATTAAATGAAACGAAGCATATTATATATCATCATTTGTCTGGTAGCATTTCTCCCAGCGTCAGCAAAATCCACATTTCGTACTGCGGAATTGGAAAGGCTGGCCAAAGAGTTAGCTCTCAACATCGAGGCTCTTCCAGATGGTTACTGCCATCTGACTGCCAATGGTGTTAAGCTGACAGTGCACCAGAAAGAACAGACAATAGATCATATTGGTCTGTATCTGTTCTCTGAGGAACTGCGCAAAATGGGAAAATCGCCAATTTTCGACTTCCTTGAGCGTTATTTCCTGCAACTAAAATATCCCTCTCAAATCAAGAGTAAGCAAAACATAATTCGTGATGACCAGTTTACTTTCCTGATTGGAAGTCTCGAATCAGTAGACAACATCTTGCTAACGGATGGTTTCAGTTTCAACTATGATAATCATCGCTATCAGGCCACCTGGAATCGTAATGACTCTACGCTGCTCTCTGTATCTTTTCCTGTAGAATATGAACTGATAAGCGGTGAGAACAAGATTGAGGCAGAGGATAATCTCATTAATGATGTCAGAAGTACAAATGTGACTATCCCTGAAGGAAAGCCTGTAATCAAAAATAATCATTACCTTTCTAAGAACATCACTAACAGATTGTATCTTCAAAACGGAATGTTAGTGGCAAGTGCTCAGCATCCAGCAGAGTCTGTGGCAAACATGATGCTTAGTCTTCAGACTGAGGGAGACTATCAGATTAGTATCACACAGATGTCATATGGCTTTAAGAAAACGGTTTTCGAAGTGCCTCTAAGACAATGGATTGCTTTCTGTCATACTCATGGATGCGAACTCTATTTTGGAATTGAGAAGATTTCAGATGGTGGAAACATAGAATGTGTGGTTGTGGCAGTAAATGAAGCGGAAAACTATAATCATGTGATGACAGTTCTGGTGCCATCTGATATTCTCGAGGCAAGAACTGGCAAGATAGAAGCCCGCCTCTATCCCTATGTACCGACGCATAACGTGTTGAATATGTTTGCAGCTTACAGAAAATCAAACCCTAAAACGTTCGTAAGCAAATGAAAAGGATAACAACCATACTACTACTCTTATGCACTGTGCTGACGGCAAGTGCGTTAGATAAGCGCCAGACAAAGATAAACAGCATCAAGAAAAGCAAGCAGTATCTTTATAGCGACGTAACTATGATATCTCGTGAGGACGCAAACTCACAGGCTATACAGATATTGCAAAGTGAGATTTTTACATGGGCTAAGGATCGGGCGGAGAATAAGAAAGCTGCTGATGTGTATCCTATCGAGATAAACAAGCTGATAGATACAATCATGGTGCCAAGGGCCAATATGTACAGAGTATTTGCATACGTAAAGAAAGTAAAACTCGTATCTCTGTTTAGTGACTGGAACCTGGTGCTTCTTGACAATCTTGATAATGACGATGGGGTTATAGAAGGCATACCTGAGGATGATAAAGATGAATTAGCATACCAAAGGGAGGATACTGAATCAGATGTAACTTCAGAACCAGCAGATTCTATAGATTCTCAGATACAAGAGAAGAAGGACTCTGTAGCCAACAATGAAATACGCAATATCCTGAAGAACAGTTTCTGGGGTAAGAAGGGTGGAGTGATCGATCAGATAAAGAAAGCTAAGAACTTCTTTGAACTCAAGCAGATAATGGAGCCTCTTAAGGAGAACGGTGATATCAAGGACTACGGGAAATATGCTACTGCAGAAAATCCTGAGGAGTGTTTTCTCGTTGTCTACGATCCTGCAGGCAATATCAGAGCCCTCTTAGGAAAAGGAGAAAAGGTCCGCCAAAACCTTAAAACTGGCAAGGATGACAGCATCAAGAATTATCGTGGATGTGGTGCCATCTGGTTTACAATTAACGAATAAAAAAATAAAGAAGATATGAAGAAATCAATTACCACTTTTGTAATACTATTAACCATTTGTTTGCAGGCCTCTGCATACAATCAGGTTCGTCTGGTTATCAACGACGGAATGCATAACCAGCAGTTAAAAGAGAAAATGGAACGTGCCGTTTCTGTGGTCATGACAGAAATCAATCGTTCGCACGAAGCGAAATTGAAACGGTTGGACTTGTCTGATGCCTATATTACAAAAGAAGCGAAACAGGACCTCAACATGCTTTGGGAGAACGATCATTTCCGCTGTGTGGAAGAGGAAGTGGTGGAACGTTGCCTTACTACCCGTGATGGTTATCAGGTACGTGGTATCCCCCTTATTGTCAATGCTGCAACAGACAATGAAGAACTGGGATACCAGGAAGCAGTCGTCAATTTCAATAAGGAAGGCGTGATAACCAGTGTTTATTACACCATCAATCCTGAGCTCTATACCAACTTGATGGGTAATGTCATGAAGAATAAACGTAACGAAGTTACTGACATCAGTGAGCGCATGATGATTCTTGACTACGTGGAGCATTTCCGTACAGCCTACAATCAGAAAGATCTAAGATTCCTACGCCAGGTTTTTTCTGATGATGCTTTGATTATTACTGGTAAAGTGATTAAGGTTCGTAAGTCGGAAGTTCATCCTAGTGGACCTAAAGTTGTCTACACAACACAGACAAAGCAGCAATATCTGGATAACCTAGGTCGTGCTTTCAAGAGCAACGGATATATTAAGGTGACTTTTACTGACGTTACCATAGTAGAACATCCTACGATAAAAGGCATTTATGGTGTGACAGTCCGTCAGAAATGGAATAGCAGCCGCTATAGTGATGAGGGTTATGTCTTCATGGTTTGGGACTTCCGCAATCCAGATGCGCCTCAGATTCATGTCCGCACGTGGCAACCAGAATTCGTTGACAAGGCAAAGGGCCAGCGCCTGAACCCCAACGACGTATTCACTCTTGGCGACTTCGACTTATAAGTCGGAGCCGCTATTTCGATTTTTAGGCAAGACCTCATTGTTCTTTGATAAAGTGACACGGGAAGTATAAGAGAACTTCGTATAATTTAATATGGCTCAAATTATAGAATTTGCCAGATGTTAGGTTCTTCTTTATGATGGGGGATACAGTCATTTATAGGTTTAATTCCAGTAGAATGACGCTTTTTAGTATCCGTTTTCCTGCAAAATAACCTTTAATCTTATACTTCCTTCCTCAGAGTAGAAAGTCTTAGGAGTTGTCTTTGTTTCACCATGATGAGAAATGTAATAAAGGAAGCAATAGAAACAATATATGGAAGATTTATATTTAGAAAAACTAATTAGAATTCCATTTGTGTATCATTACACGAGTGTTGAATCTTTGTTTGCTATATTAGAAGAATATAGACAAGAAAAGGAACTCGCATCATTGCCCTTTAGAGCGTATAACATTTATAGTGTTAATGATCCAAGAGAGATGAAACTTGGATTTGATTTTGTCAAGAAATTCTTGCCAAAATATGAGTGCCAGATAGATAATAGTATGTATTTATCTGAAATTTATTTAGATGAAATAAACGAGAATCGATGTCGTGAAGAATGTTATAAAAAACCATCTGATGGTTTCGTCAAGTGGGGATATGTTCCTTATACTATTTCTTTCACAACAAAAAGGGATTTCCTTCCAATGTGGTCTTTATATGGTACACATTTTAAAGGTATTTGTTTAAAATTTAGTTTACAAAAATTAACAGAATACACTTCGGAAGCCTGTCAATTTGGTTTTGTTTCTTATGATGAAGATGAAGAAGACCCTATTTTAGTGCATAATTTTAATGAATTATATAATTGGGAAGCTAATAGGATGGGGACTGCAATGGGAATAGAAGAAAAAATAGAAGAATTAAGTCTGTTGTGTACATGCATTTCTCCTTTTGTCAAGAGTTCCGATTGGGCATATGAACAGGAGTTTCGTATAGTATATAATCATAATTATACTCCTCAATTAGATCGTGTCTCCATCGAAAGAATGTTAAAGGAAGGAATTCCTAAGAAAATAGTTCAACCATATTTTTATTATTCTGTTAATCCAAATGCATTGGAAGAAATTATTATTGGGCCGAAAGCGAATTATAATGTTATTGAACATATACTTCGCAATGAACTAAAGGATTGTCTGCTAAATGAAGTGAAGGTTACTCCTTCTTCTATTGAAATTGTATAACGTCGATTATAATTGTGTATATAAAAGATACTTGTTATGAAAGAAATCACTCACACAATTAATAAAGATGGGAATGTCATGATAGAAGTATCTTGGGATGGTAATTCTTATGGTGCAGTATTAATTCCTTCTCGTATAATTGAAGGTGTTACCTATATTAAAAAGAGTTGGATAGATACATTTGGACTTGATGATTCAATATTAATAAAAGAGGATATTATTGATGCTATAACCACTCAGAGAGGTAAATATAATGAAAACCCATTGATGGTTGAGGATGATTAAGAGAACTCAATCATAGAATTATAATTCGTATAAATAATAATCAGATATGAATCATTTAAGACGATTTTTCTATAGAGTATGTTTATTGATAGTCTGCTTTATCTATAGCAGTGTTATTTATGCTTATGACTTTCAAGTAGATGGATTATATTATAATAAGTTATCTGCCAATCAGGTCGAGGTGACATATAAATCATTTAAAGATGGAAGTTATTCGGGAATACTTAATATTCCTTCAAATGTGTCATATAATGGTGTTTTATATATTGTGACTTCTATTGGAGATTATGCATTTTATGATTGCCATAACCTTTCTGGTTCTTTGACAATACCCAATTCTGTAATTTCTATTGGAGATTATGCTTTTGGAAATTGTACTGGTTTAACAGGAAATTTAATCATTTCAAATTCTGTCAAAAGCATTGGTGATTATGCTTTTTACTGGTGTTACCGTCTTAAAGGTTCTTTGATTATACCAAATTCCGTGACTTCTATTGGTGAATACGCTTTTGATGGCTGTAGTGGCTTAACAGGATCTTTAACTATTTCCAATTCTGTGACAGAGATTAGTCGAAGTGCTTTTAGCAGATGTTCTGGATTAACAGGAACA
Organism: Prevotella sp.; assembly: GCA_016286585.1. Classification (GTDB taxonomy): domain Bacteria; phylum Bacteroidota; class Bacteroidia; order Bacteroidales; family Bacteroidaceae; genus Prevotella. Next base: position 37,156 of record JAEETC010000014.1, read on the forward strand.
TTGACAATTCCCAATTCTGTGACAATTATACATCCTAATGCTTTTGATGGCTGTAAAAGTTTTTCTGGTTCATTGACCATTCCTAAATCTGTGGTTAAGATTGGTACTTCTTCATTTAGTAAATGCAGTGGTATAAATGGTTCTTTGACAATTCCAAATTCTGTGATAGAGATTAATTACGCTGCATTTTATCAATGTAATTGTATTTCTCGAGTTATTTCTGAAATAACAAATCCATTTCGCATAGATGATTATGTTTTTATGGGCATTTCATCATATGCAATTCTACAGGTTCCTAAGGGAACAAAGAGCATGTATCAGATTTATTCTGGATGGACTAAACATTTTAAAGAAATTATAGAAAGCGATAGTACATCTTCCAGTAATTATACTTTATCAATAACGACATTAGGTAATGGCTCAGTTCTTTATGATGGAACAACAACCCGTAATGGAACCAATTCGTTCACTGTGAATGAGGGAATATCAGCAACGATTTATTTCGCTCCAGATAATGGATATCGCATTAAAGATGTTGAGGTTAATGGTTCTTCAGTTTCTGTGTCTGACAACCAGTATACGATCAGTAGTATAAATGCAAACACAACTGTCAGTGTTGAGTTTGAAGCAATTCCGCCAGCGACTTACACTTTGTCTATTACAGCATCAGGCAATGGTTCTGCATCGTATAGCGGTACAACCGTTAGGAATAAGACACAGAAGTTTACTCTGAACGAAGGAATATCTGCAACCATATCATTTAATCCAGACAATGGCCATCGGATTAAAAGCGTAAAAGTGAATAATACTGATGTGACCTCAAGCGTCTCAAACAACAGTTATACCATTAGCAATATAAATGCTAATACAAATATCGAAGTGGAATTTGAAGCCATACCACCAGCGACTTACAATTTGTCTATTATAGCATCAGGCAATGGTTCTGCAACATATAATGGTACGACCGTTAGGAATAACACACAGAAATTTACTTTGAACGAAGGAATATCTGCGACCATATTATTTAGTCCCGATAATGGCTATCGGATAAAAAGCGTGAAAGTGAATAATACTGATGTGACCTCAAGTATTTCAAACAACAGTTATACCATTAGCAGTATAAACGCTAATATAAATATCGAAGTGGAATTTGAAGCCATACCACCAACAACTTACACTTTGACACTAAAGGCGACAGGCAATGGTTCTGCATCGTATAGCGGTACAACCGTTAGGAATAACACACAGAAATTTACTTTGAACGAAGGAATATCTGCAACCATATCATTTAATCCTGATAATGGCTATCAGATTAAGAGTGCGACAATGAATGGAAGAGAGATTGCTGATTTATCTACTATGTCATTTACCATAGACTATATGGATGAAGATGTATCGATAGAAGTGGAGTTTGAAGCAATCCCTGTTAATTCATATACATTGATGTATATGGTTGATGATGAATTATATAAGTCATTCCAAATTGAAGAAGGAGCAAAGATTACTCCAGAGCCAGAACCAACAAAGGAGGGCTATACCTTTTCAGGATGGAGTGAGATACCTACAATAATGCCTGCCCATGATGTGACGGTAACAGGTACATTTACTAAGAATGAAGCTGAGACAAAAACCTATGTATTATCCATCACTGCAACAGGCAATGGCTCAGTATCATATAACAATACGGCAACTAGAAATAGTACAAAAACGTTTACACTGAATGAAGGTATTTCCGCAACAATAACGTTCAATCCTGATGAAGGGTATAGAATAAAGCGTGCTACGATGAATGGTAGAGAAATCGCAGATCTGTCAAGTATGTCATTCACGATAGACATCATGGATGAAGACGTATCAATAGAAGTGGAATTTGAGGCAATACCTCAGACGACCTACACCTTATCAATCACTGCATCTGGTATCGGTTCTGCCACGTATAATAATACTGTGGTTCGAGGCAAAACTACATCTTTCACTGTTAACGAAGGTACGAATGCAACCATTTCCTTTACTCCTGATTTAGGTTATAGGATTAAAAGTGTCAAGGTAAATAGTACGGTTGTGACTTCGAGTGTATCGAACGGTCAATATACCATCAGAAATATCAAAGCGAATACGACAGTCGAAGTAATATTTGAGGCTATACCTACTACATATACTCTATCCATAACAGCTTCTGGTAATGGTAACGCATCTTATAGTGGTACGACGGTCAGGAATGATACAAAATCATTCACACTGACTGAAGGTGTTTCTGCCACCATTACGTTCAGTCCTGATAATGACTGTCGAATTAAGAGTGCAACAATGAATGGAAGAGAGATTGCAGATTTATCTACTATGTCATTTACCATAGACTTTATGGATGAAGATGTATCGATAGAGGTTGAATTTGAGGCAATTCCTTTTTATACATTAACGTATGTAGTTGATGGTGAAATATATAAAACTTATCAAGTGCAGGAAGGTGCTATCATTACGCCAGAAGCAGAACCAACGAAGGATGGGTATACATTCTCTGGATGGAGTGAAATTCCTAAGACTATGCCTGCCTATGATGTTACTATAACTGGTACATTCACAAAAAACAAGCCTGACATCAATAGTCTTGATAAGGAATTTACCATTGACGGTATCAATTATGAGATGGTTTCGACGGATAATCAAACTGTAGTCGTAGTAGCAGGTGAATACGGAAATGTTTTGGAAGTACCTGCAAACATCATGTACGGAGAATACAATTGGGACGTGATAGGGTTAAAGGATGATGCACTGGATAAATGCGAGCAACTGGCTGCTGTGATTTGGAATCCATCGGCTATGTTTAATATCAGAGTTAAAAATCCTAATCTTCTGCTCTATGTGCAGGATCAAACTTATGCTTCATTTGGAGTGAAAAATGTGATAGTGAATGGAACAGCTGAAAGCATAGAACTTACGGATGCTGTCAATGGTAATGACTTCTATTGTCCGAGGGCGTTTACTGCTAGGAAAATCTCCTATAGTCACCATTATAATATGGAAACAGGACTGGGATACTCTAAAGGATGGGAAACAATTGTTCTACCATTTGACGTTCAAAACTATACGCATGCCACCAAGGGAGAGATAGAACCTTTCACAACGTGGACGATGGACAGCAATAAAAAGCCTTTCTGGTTGTTCGAACTAACGGCAGACGGTTATAAGGATGTGCCAGGTATCAAGGCGAATACTCCTTATATCATCAGTATGCCAAATAATCGACAATATGAACTGCAATATCAGATTCCTGGCATTGTAACCTTCTCTTCAAAAAATGTTGAGGTTAAGGAATCGGGTGAGATGAAGTCTGTTAGTTATCAGGGTAGGACTTTTGTACCAAACTACACCAATCAAAAAAATCTGGATTATCTTCCCTTAAATGTGAATAATAATTACGTGACCTATGAAGGTGCAGATGCCGGTAGCAAGTTTATCGGGGGACTCAGAAGTGTTCACCCATTTGAAGCCTATATGATTACTACAGATGGAACACGCTCCATTGATGTGATGGATGGTATGACAACGGCTATCAGAGATATTTGCATGAAGGAAGAAAGATCAAAGACTATGAAGGTGTATGATACCAAAGGTATTCTAATCAAGACTGTCTCAGACAACGAAGATCTTAGAAAAGGCTTGTCTTCTGGTTTATATATCGTCAACGGAAAGAAAATGATCATAAAGTAATTAGGTATGAAAAATCTTATATCGCTCATCATCTTGATGATGTCATTCACCATACAGGTAGAAGCTCAAAAGAAAATAAGAGTGACAAAATTTGAGAGAAATGTAACGAGCCTGATAGGAAGTATGAATCAGGTGAAGGACAACTCGGGTGAGACATGTGCTGTGCTAAGAGTGAGAATGACAGATAACGACTTCGAGATAGAACCAAACCTCGGCGTTCTACATCATGAGGAAGCAACTGGAGAAGTTCGCTTGTGGATCCCTGTTGATACAAAAAGAATGACCATCAGGCATCCAGGCGTATTGCCATTGGCTGGATTTGAATTTCCGGTGAAATTGGAACCAAAAGTAACTTACGATGCTGAAGTGGAAATTGTTGAAGAGGTAAAAACTAGAGTTCCCAAAGGCTTTCATGTATTTCTTGGGGCAGGCTTTAATGTTACTGCGATTTCCGGCCCTTCGGCTATGCTAGGACTGAACTACAAACACCATGTGGTAGAGGTGGGATTTGTCTATGGTCTAAATAAAACGGATGACACATATTTTTATGATAATGAGACAAACCTGAAGGCTGCTTATAACTATCAGCCCTTCCGTATCTCTTTGCGTTATGGTTATGATATAGATTTGGGAAAAATGTTTAGCATTACACCTCAGATAGGGTATGCATATAATAACATGAATGGTAGTTCTATCAAGACTGGCAATTCTGACAACACTTTTAAGTCAACCAGTTCTACATCTGCCCTTGCGTCTGTCCGTTTGACAGCTAAGCTGTCCAAACAGATTGGACTTTATGTGACACCAGAGTACAACTTTGGCCTATCCAAGGAAGATCTTTGTAAGCTCATCGGTGATAATGACAAGACATTTAAGAGCTGGACAGAAGGATTCAATCTGAATGTTGGTTTGATAATTAAGTTTTAAAATGGTAAAGGTATGAAAAAATTAATCTTATATATTTCGATGACGATGCTTTTTGCTGCCTGTAGTGGTGACAGTATTGGGGATACAGACACCATCATAGTTAGTAATGACTATATCAGTGTTTCATTATCTTCCATACAATTCCAAGGGGATGAAACAAAACAGGAATTAAATATTTCGGCTAATTGTAGTTGGTCTTTATCCTCTGATGCCAGTTGGATTACCATTGAGCCATCCTCTGGTAGTGGTAATAGCATGGTTACAATATCTGCTAGCCAAAACTCTTCAGGCTCAGAAAGAACGGGTACAATCATCCTCAAAACTGATAAGGGTAAATTGGAAAAGAAGGTTAGAGTAGAGCAGGGGACTCCTACTGGAGCCATCGTCCCAACGATCAATGACAATCAGTACCCTGAATAATGACTTCTCAATATAAGCGGCCTGGTGATATTTAGATTCTCCGCAAGGCTTGCGGAGATTTTTTTGTTTGATTTTTATTTCGTACTTTTGCAGGCGGAATCATGGACCAGAGGCAGATGACACCTGAAGAGGTGGCTCTGGAAGTGAAAAGACTGACAGAGCAGCTGGCGGCGGCAGGACGGAAAGACCTGTTGCTGAAGACTATCGGCGTGCCGCTGTTGGAGGAGCTGCGCATCGAAGCGGCGAGGGGAGAACTGTCGAGACTCGTGATCACGGAGGACTACAGGTTCGTGCTTGCAGACTACAATCATCAAGAGGTGGAGCTGCAACCCGTGCATAAGGCGGTGTATCTGTTGTTCCTGGCTCACCCGGAGGGGATCGAGTTCAAACGGCTGGCTGACT
>JAEETC010000098.1 GCA_016286585.1 Prevotella sp.
CGAGACTGTCGGAGTGTACCGTGATGAGTTCGATGGACGCTCCAGTGTTTATCGGAACAGGCGTGATCTGTGAGAATTCGATTATCTGTGATGGTTGCTCGATTAATAATTCCGTGAAGATGCAGGACTGCTTCGTGGGTGAGGCTTGTCAGATTACCAATGGGTTTACGGCAGAGGCGAGCTTGTTCTTCGCCAACTCATTTATGGCTAATGGTGAGGCCTGTGCTGCTTTCTGCGGCCCCTTCTGTGCCTCGCACCATAAGAGTTCGCTGTTGATAGGTGGCGAGTTCTCATTCTATAATGCCGGATCGAACACCAACTTCTCGAACCATGCCTATAAGATGGGACCATTGCACTGGGGAACGCTGGAGCGTGGTACCAAGACGGCTTCGGGTGCCTATATCCTGATGCCTGCCACCATTGGTGCCTTCAGCGTGTGCTTCGGTAAACTGATGCACCACCCTGATACGCGTAACCTGCCCTTCTCCTATCTAATTGCCTATGGTGACGAGATGGTGCTGGTGCCTGGTCGGAATATTACCACCGTGGGACTCTATCGTGATATCAAGAAATGGCCCAAGCGTGACAAGCGTTCGAAACTCTCGAAGAAGAGTATCATCAACTTCGACTGGCTGTCGCCTTTCACCGTGGGTGAGATCATCGAGGGTATACAGATCTTGAAGGACCTGCGACAGGCCTCTGGCGACAATGTGTCGAGATATAATTTCCATGAATACGTGATTGCGTGCTCTTCGTTGACGAAGGGGCTGAAGTATTATGATATCGCCCTGCGCATCTATATGGGAGCCGTGCTGAAGCGTGCCCAGAAGGAGGGATATATCGGCAAGCCTGTTAGTAGTGTGGGTAAGGGTAAATGGACGGATCTGAGTGGTCTGTTGTTGCCTGAGAGTGAGGAGCAGCGTCTGATCGACGATGTCAAGGCTGGTACGATTGACAATATCCAACAGGTGCTTGACCGTTTTGTGGAGATCAGCAATCATTATTCTGACTATCGTTGGGCTTGGAGTTATGAGATGATTCTCGACTACTACAAACTCGAGGAACTGGATGCCGAGGCGTGTGAACGTATCCACGAAGACTATGTGAAAGCTCGTCGGGCCTGGATTGCCGAGATCCGTAAGGATGCTGAGAAGGAGTTTGCTATGGGCGATGTGGAGAGGGATGTGTTGGATGACTTCCTTGAGAAACTCGACCACGAGATTGACTACGAGAACTGATTGAGACAATTTGACATTTAGATATAAGGATGAAGAAGGTATTAGTGTTTTTGGGGCTTTTGATGCTAGGAATGGGCATGCAGGCCAAGGAGTATAATTATGAGACGGTAGAGGGCGATTTGATGAAAACGCGCATCTATACGCTGGATAACGGATTGAAGGTGTATCTCTCGGTGAATCAGGAGAAGCCTCGTATCCAGACATACATTGCCGTGAGGACGGGTAGTAAGAACGATCCTGCAGAGACGACGGGGTTGGCACACTATCTGGAGCACCTGATGTTTAAGGGTACCAATAAGTTCGGTACTAATAACCCCGAGGCTGAGGCTCCGTTGCTGGCAGAGATTGAGCAGCGTTACGAGGCGTATCGTAAGCTGACGGATTCTGAGGCCCGCAAGTTGGCTTATCATGAGATCGATTCTGTGTCGCAGGTTGCAGCCCAGTATTTCATTCCCAATGAGTACGACAAGCTGATGGCCGCTATTGGTGCAGAGGGTACAAATGCTTATACCTCATATGATGTGACTTGCTATACTGAGGATATCCCCTCGAACGAGATCGAGAATTGGGCGAAGATTCAGAGCGACCGTTTCCAGAATATGGTGATCCGTGGTTTCCATACGGAACTGGAGGCTGTGTACGAGGAATATAATATCAGTCTGACAGCCGACGTGCGTAAAGTCTTGTCTGGCTTTTTGAAGCTGCTCTTCCCGAATCATCCTTATGGTTTGCAGACCACTATCGGTACTCAGGAGCATTTGAAGAATCCTTCGATCACGAATATCAAGAATTATTTCAAGAAGTGGTACGTGCCCAATAACGTCGCCATCTGTATGGCTGGTGATTTCGATCCGGACAAGACCATCGCCATCATCGATCAGTATTTCTCTGGTTGGAAACCGGGTGCAAATGTCTCTCAGCCTAGGTTTGCACCACTGCCCCCGCTGACACAGCCTAAGGACACGACAGTTGTCGGTCAGGAGGCTGAGCAGGTGTGGGTGGCTTGGCGTGCCAAACAGGCAAATACCCTTCAGGCTGATACCCTTGAGCTGATGGAGCAAGTGTTGAGTAACGGCCGTGCAGGCCTCTTTGACCTCGACCTGAACCAGACCATGAAGGTGCAGCGTGCTGGCGGTGGGGCTCAGATGATGCATGATCACGGCGCCTTCCTTATGATGGGAACATCCAAGCAGGGACAGAGCCTCGATGAGGTGAAGACCCTCATGTTTGAAGAACTTGACAAGTTGAAGAAAGGTGATTTCTCCGATAATCTGCTGCCTAGTATCATCAACAATATGAAGCGTAGCCACTACCAGCTTTTAGAAAGCAATGAAGGACGTGCCGACATGTTTGTGGATGCCTTTATCAACGAAGTGGACTGGAAACAGGAGGTTGGCAAGATTGAGCGTATCTCGAAGATCACAAAGCAGGAAATCGTCGACTTCGCCAACAAGTTCTTTACCGATGGCTATGCTGTGGTGTATAAGCGCCAGGGTGTGGACAGTCTCCAGAAGAAGATCGACAAGCCTGCCATCACACCAATCCAGGCCAACCGTGACCAGAAGAGTGCCTTCGTTCAGGCTATCCAGGATGCCAAGGTGGAGCCTATTCAGCCTAAGTTCGTGGATTTCCAGAAAGACCTCACCATTGCCAAGACCAAGAAAGGTCTGCCGCTTTACTATGTGAAGAACAATGAGAACGAACTGTTCCAACTGAGATACCGCTATGAGTTCGGACAGAGTGCCGATAAGCGCTACGACGTGACCAACCAGTACCTGAACTTCTTAGGAACTGATAAAATGAGCGCTGCAGAGGTGAAGCAGAAGTTTTATGAATTAGCTTGCAGCTTCTCGGCTATGGTAGGTGAAAATGTCATCACTGTCAGCCTCAGTGGTCTGAATGAGAATATGCAGCCTGCCTTGGCTCTGCTTGAGGATCTGATGAACAATGCCAAGGTTGACAAGGAGGCTTATGATGCCCTAGTGAAGAGAATCTTGAAGGGTCGTGAAGATGCCAAGAAGAACCAGCGTAACTATTATTATACGCTTTGCAATTTTGGCATCTATGGTCCCCGCAACTCCTATACCGACCTCGTCAGCGAGCAGGAGTTGAAGGAGACCGATCCGCAGGTGTTTGTAGATCTGGCGAAGAAGCTTAGCAGTTACGAGCATAGTGTGAACTATTTTGGTCCGCTGAGTGTGAAGGAACTGACAAGTATCATTGACAAGACCCATCAGACGGCCAAGAAACTCCAGCAAGTGCCCCAAAATAATTACTACGAGAAGCAGGAGGCTAATCAGAACGAAGTGTGGATCGCACCTTTCGATGCCAAGAACATCTATATGCGTGCCTATCATAACGAAAACCGCGACTGGCATATCAATGAGGCTGCTGTTCAGGCTGTGTTCAACGAGTATTTCGGTGGGGGCATGAATGGCATCGTGTTCCAGGAGATGCGTGAGGCCCGTGGTCTGGCCTATAATGCCTCGGCTAATTACAGTCGTGCCAGTAGAAAGGGTGAGAAGGAGAGTTTCTATACCCATATCATCACGCAGAACGACAAGATGATGGACTGCATCAACCACTTCAAGGAGATTACCAATGAACTGCCTGCCAGTGAGACCGCCTTTAATATTGCCAAGGAGGCACTCACCAAGCAGCTCGCCAGCATGCGTTGTACGAAGATGGACATCATCTCCAAGTGGCACCACTCGGTGACGGAACTTGGTATCGACTTCGACCTCAATAAGAAGATCTACGAGGATTTGGAGAAGGTGACGCTTCAGGATATGGTAAACTTTGAGAAGGCGAACATGGCCAACAAACCTCTCCGTTATCTCATCCTCGGTGATGAAAAAGAACTCGATATGGAGGCCTTGGGCAAGATTGGTCCCATCCGCCGTCTGACAACGGAAGAAGTGTTTGGATATTAATCAATAACTAATTTACAATAGATTTATGGCTAAGACAGTAGAATTCAAGTATGCCCCCATGTTTCAGGTGGGTGAGGACAAGACGGAGTACCGCTTGTTGAGTAAGGAAGGCGTAACGACCGCCGAGTTTGAAGGTAAGCAGATCGTGAAGGTCAGCAAAGAGGCTCTGACGCTGTTGGCCCAGCAGGCTTTCCACGATGTGGAGTTCATGCTGCGTCGTGAACATAATGAGCAGGTGGCCAAGATCCTCACCGATCCTGAGGCTTCGGAGAATGATAAGTACGTAGCCCTGCAGTTCCTGCGTAATGCCGAGGTGGCTGCACGTGGTATCCTACCTTTCTGTCAGGATACGGGTACCGCCATTATCCACGGCGAGAAGGGACAGCAGATATGGACGGGCTTTGAGGATGAAGAGGCTTTGAGTCTGGGTGTGTTCAATACCTTTACCCAGGACAACCTGCGCTACTCGCAGAATGCACCTCTGAATATGTACGACGAGGTGAACACCCGTTGTAACCTGCCAGCACAAATTGATATTGAGGCTACTGAGGGTGCAGAGTATAAGTTCGTGATGGTGGCCAAGGGTGGTGGTAGTGCCAACAAGACCTACTTCTATCCCATGACGAAGGCCACGATCCAGAACGAAGGCACGCTGATCCCGTTCCTGGTAGAGAAGATGAAGAGTCTGGGTACGGCAGCCTGTCCGCCATACCACATCGCATTCGTGATTGGTGGTACGTCGGCAGAGAAGAATCTGCTTACCGTGAAGCTCGCTTCGATTAAGTTCTACGACGGTCTGCCTACTACAGGTGATGAGACAGGCCGTGCTTTCCGTGATGTAGATCTCGAGCAGAAGTTAATTAAGGAGGCTCAGAAGATTGGACTCGGTGCTCAGTTCGGCGGTAAGTATCTGGCTCACGACATCCGTGTGGTTCGTCTGCCTCGTCATGGTGCCAGTTGTCCGATTGGTATGGGCGTTAGTTGTTCTGCTGATAGAAACATCAAGGCAAAGATCAATGCCGATGGTATCTGGCTGGAGAAGATGGACTGCAACCCCACAGAGTTAATTCCTGAGGAACTGCGCAAGCCGGGTGAGGGTGGCAAGGGTATCGAGATTGACCTGAACGAGGGTATCGATGCCGTTCGTGCTGAGTTGAGCAAGTATCCTGTCTCCACTCGTGTCAACCTGAAGGGTACTATCATCGTGGCTCGTGATATTGCTCATGCCAAGCTGAAGGCTCGTCTGGATGCCGGCGAGGGTATGCCTGATTATTTCAAGAAGTATCCTGTGCTCTATGCAGGACCCGCTAAGACACCAGAGGGATATCCTTGCGGATCTATGGGGCCGACGACGGCTAACCGTATGGATCCCTATGTGGATGAGTTCCAGGCTAATGGGGCATCGCTGGTGATGATTGCCAAGGGTAACCGTTCGGATGTGGTCACAGAGGCTTGTAAGAAGCATGGTGGCTTCTATCTGGGTACTATCGGCGGTGTGGCTGCAGTCCTCTCTCAGAGCTCTATCAAGAGCATCGAGTGCGTAGAGTATCCCGAGTTGGGTATGGAGGCAGTATGGAAGATTGAGGTGGAGGACTTCCCCGCCTTTATCCTCGTTGATGACAAGGGTAACGACTTCTTCAAGACTCTTAAGCCTTGGTGTCCCGCTGCGAAGTGAGAAGATTTCTGACGATATTGGTATGTGCTGTTGGCTGTTGGCTTTCTGCCTATAGTCAACAGCGCTATTCATGTACGCATGGGCTGGCGAGGCCGATGACGCGCGGTATCTTGGAATATCCTATGACCACATGGGATCCCAATCGTGTGTATCATCAGCCAGTCATCCTGATTTCCTTCAAGGACTGCGCGTTCAGCATGCCAGACCCTGTGGAATTCTACAGGCGCATACTGAATGAACCAGGATATAACGAGGGGGTCGGTCCAGGCTGTCTGGCAGACTATTTCCGCGAGCAGTCGGGGGGACTTTTCAATATTGAATTTGATATCTACGGCCCCATCCAGGTTGATACCCTCGTCAAAGGTAATGGGTGGACCAACTATGGTGATTATCCTGTCAAGAAAGCCACTCAGATGCTATCGGAGCAAGAGGGTGTCGACTTCTCTCCCTACGACTGGAATGGGGATGGCTATGTGGACCAGGTCATCTACATCGCTGCAGGCTTTTGCGGTAACCAGGTGAAGGGGGGATATATCTGGCCTAATACGAGTTCCCTCTATCCTTACGTCAGGATGCCTGGCGGTGTGACTGTAGACCAGTTTTCTGTTAGCTGCGAGCTTTGGAAGGACGGGACGTCGTGCGGTATCGGCACCATCTGCCATGAGTTCACACACTGTTTGGGATTGCCTGATATCTATCCCACATCAGGAGGTGCCGGCTTCTCTGTCGTTGATGAGTGGGATCTGATGGACGGCGGCAACTATACGGCCAAGGGCTGGTGCCCACCGAACTACTCGGCACTCGAGCGGATGCTGATGGGCTGGAGCTCTCCTACAGAACTGACGGAAGCCAGAAATGTCGCAGGTATGATGAGCTTGAACGATGGTGGAGAGACCTTTATCATTCGTAACCCTGGGCATGAGAATGAGTTCTACCTGTTAGAGAACCGTCAGCAGAACGGCTGGGACTATGCTACTCCAGGCAAGGGCCTGTTGATCATCTATGTGGACTACGATAAGGAAGTGTGGAGCAACAATACGGTAAACACCTCCAGAAGCCATTACCGTTATGATTTGTTCCATGCTGACGGCAAAAACTATAAGGACTGGGATCCTCTGGAAAACGGACAGGACTTTGGGAAGTACACCATGGAGGGATGGGTGCGTAACCGTTACCTGAGCACCTCTCCCTATCCCTATCGCAATGACTCGACGGGAATTACCAACGATGCCCTGATGAATGAATCTGATCCTGCTGCAACCCTATATTATGAGAATACGGACGGCCTGAAGTATATGTCGAAGCCGATCACTGGTATCCAGATGGATGATGACGGCATAGTCTCGTTCGACTTTATGATGGATCCGTGGGGGATGGAAACCAGGATGGTGGATGGAGGAAATAAGACGGCTGATGGCTGGTACGACCTTCAGGGTAGGCGACTGCAAGGCAGACCTCAGAGAAAAGGCCTTTATATCCATAATGGACAAAAAGAAAGCATCCGCTGATTGCGGATGCTTTTTGCTTAGTCTCTCTAGACGAGTTAGTTGCGGAAGACGAGTCCGTCGCCGAAGTCATCGATGATGATAGGTTTCGTGCGATCCACCTCATCGGCCAGAAGCTTCTTCGAGAGGTCGTTGAGAACGTACTGCTGGATGGCACGCTTCACGGGACGGGCTCCGAAGTCAGGATCATAACCCTCCTCTGCGAGGAAGGCGATGGCCTGAGGCGTGCATTCCAGACGGATACCCTGAGGCTCCAGCATCTCCGTTACCTTCTTCATCTGCAAGCGCACCACGTCGGCAATCTGTTCCTTCGTCAGCGGCGTGAAGGTGATGATCTCGTCGATACGGTTCAGGAACTCCGGACGCATCGTGGCCCTCAGCTGTTCACGTGTCGCATTCGAGGTCATGATGATGATGGTGTTCTTGAAATTCGCCGTTCGTCCCTTGTTGTCAGTCAGACGTCCATCGTCCAACACCTGAAGCAGGATGTTGAAGACATCGGGGTGAGCCTTCTCGATCTCATCGAAGAGCACTACCGAGTACGGCTTGCGGCGTACAGCTTCCGTCAGCTGGCCGCCTTCGTCATAGCCTACATAGCCTGGAGGCGCACCAATCAGACGGGACACACTGTACTTCTCCTGATACTCACTCATGTCGATACGGGTCATCATTGTCTCATCGTTGAAGAGGTAGTCGGCAAGTGTCTTGGCGAGCTCCGTCTTACCCACACCCGTCGTGCCGAGGAATATAAACGATGCGATAGGTCGTTTGGGATCCTGCAGCCCAGCCCTTGAACGCCTGACGGCATCAGAGACAGCCGTGATGGCTTCATCCTGACCAATCACGCGCTTGTGCAACTCCTCTTCGAGGTGCAGCAGCTTTTCGCGTTCACTCTGCATCATACGCGTTACGGGAATACCCGTCCAGCGGCTCACCACTTCAGCGATATCATCTGCGGTCACCTCCTCGCGAACCAGCGAGTTGCCGTCTTGGGCATTGGCGAGTTGGGCTTGGATGCTCTTGATATCATCTTCAAGGGCTTTCAGCTTAGAGTAGCGGATTTCTGCCACCTTCCCATAATCACCCTCACGCTCAGCACGCTCGGCCTCGTATTTCAGGTTCTCCATCTCCTGCTTATCCTGCTGGATCTTATTCACCAACTGGCGCTCACCCTCCCACTTGGCACGGAACTGGGTTTCCTGTTCGCGGAGTTCTGCTATCTCCTTGTCCAGTTGTGCTATCTTCGGCTCATCGCCCTCGCGCTTGATGGCCTCGCGTTCTATCTCAAGCTGTGCCAGTCGACGGGTGATCTCATCGAGTTCCTCGGGTACGGAGTCGCGCTCCATGCGGAGCTTGGCGGCAGCCTCGTCCATCAGGTCAATGGCCTTGTCAGGCAGGAAACGCTCAGAGATATACCGTTCGGAGAGTTGCACGGCGGCGATACAGGCATCATCCTGGATACGTACCTTGTGGTGGTTTTCGTAGCGTTCCTTCAGACCTCTTAATATTGAGATCGCCGAGAGTTCATCGGGCTCATCCACCATCACCGTCTGGAATCGGCGTTCGAGGGCCTTGTCCTTCTCGAAGTACTTCTGGTATTCGTTGAGTGTGGTGGCACCGATGGCCCGCAACTCACCACGGGCGAGGGCTGGTTTCAAGATGTTAGCGGCATCCATGGCTCCCTCACCGCCACCAGCACCCACGAGGGTGTGGATCTCGTCGATGAAGAGGATGATTCGCCCTTCGGCCTTCGTCACCTCGTTGATGACGCTCTTCAGACGCTCCTCGAACTCACCCTTATACTTCGCACCAGCCACCAGCGCACCCATATCGAGCGAGTAGAGCTGCTTGTCCTTCAGGTTCTCAGGCACATCACCACGGACGATACGGCCTGCGAGACCTTCCACGATGGCGGTCTTACCCGTACCCGGCTCACCGATAAGTATAGGATTATTCTTCGTGCGTCGGCTCAGTATCTGCAACAGTCGACGGATCTCGTCGTCACGTCCAATGACAGGGTCGAGCTTACCCTTGCGGGCGAGGTCTACGAGGTTCTTGGCGTATTTCTCCAGCGACTGGTAGTTGTCATCGGCACTCTGCGACTGCACCTTCTGTCCCTGGCGCAGTTCCTGGATGGCCTTCTGCATGTCCTTCTCTGTACAGCCTGCGTCCTTCATGATACGCGAGGCTGTGGAGTTGACGGTGAGAAGAGCCAGTAACACAGGCTCACACGCGACGAACTCGTCGCCCTGCTTCTGGGCGGTCTCTTGGGCGCGCACGAGTACATTATTACTATCATTTGAGAGATACGGCTGTCCGCCCTGCACCTTTGGCAGATGCTTGATCTCCTGCTCTGTGAGCAATTCGATCTGCTGGGCGTTCACGCCGAGTTTCTGGAAGATGAAGGTGCATACGTCCTTCGCCTTCTCCAATACTCCTTTGAGTATATGTACAGGTTCGATGACCTGCTGACCGTTCATCTGGGCGGTGTTCACTGCCTCCTGTACGGCCTCCTGTGCTTTGATTGTAAACTTGTCTAATGTCATAGCTTTGTCCTCCTAATTATTAAATCTACAATAGCCCCTTCAAAGCATGTGCCGAGGAAATGATAACCGACAATTTGTCGGAAATCTCTGCCTTTTCGTCAGTGTTTGGCCAAAATCATTATAAATAGGGATTGCATATTTCATCAAAAAGTTATACCTTTGCACCCGAAATGAGAAAAAGACAGATTATATTATCATTGGCTTTTGCCTTTGTCCTGCAAGCACAGGCTCAAAGGCAGGATGATATGCGGCAGACGGTGGAATATCTGGCTTCGCAGGAACTCGGAGGCCGATTCCCTGCCACTGCCGGCGATACCCTCGCCTCGGAATATATAGTCGGCCAGCTTCGCAGTCTGAAGCTTAAACCTGTGGTTAAGGGAAAAAAGTCCATCGGATACTATCATGATTTCTCCTACACTAATAGGGCAGACAGCACAGGCGTGGAGCGAAAGACGCATAACATCATCGCTGTGCTTCCTGGAAAAGACAAACAGCTTAAACACGAATACATCGTTGTAGGTTCTCATTACGACCATCTGGGTTTGGGTGGCAAGGATTCTGGTTCGCGCCGTCCTGACACAGTAGCAGTACACCCTGGCGCCGACGACAATGCCAGTGGCGATGCCGTGGTGCTTGAACTGGCCAAGTATTTTAAAAATGTACGCGCGAAGAGAAGTATCATCTTCGCCTTCTTCGGTGCAGAGGAACAGGGCCTGATAGGTTCCAAGAACTTCCTCGAATGGATGAAGCAGACCGATGCTCAGCGTATCAACCTGCCTGCCGACAAGAAGGGGATCGTAGCTATGGTGAATCTGGATATGGTGGGACGTATGCGCGACCATGCCCTGAGTGTTTCGGGCACAGGTACGAGTTCTTCATTCAAGGCAATGGCAGAGAGCGTGGCCGAACAGACAAACCTGAATATCTCCTGTACCCCCGACGGCTATGGCCCTAGCGATCATGCGTCGTTCGTGGCACAAGATATCCCTGTGCTCTTTCTCACCACAGGTGGTCACATGGAGTATCACACCCCTGACGACGTGCCTTCAACCCTGAATTATGAGGGTATGCAACAGACGTTGGATTTTTCTCAGGAACTCATTGCGCGTCTGGCCAATATGCCAGAAACACCTGATTATATCAGTGTACCCAGCAGCAACACCATGAAGCATGCGAAGTTCAAGGTGACGTTAGGTCTGATGCCCGATGTCATGGGACAAAGCCGCATCCCTGGTCTTCGTGCCGACATCGTAGTGGCAGGGAAACCCGCCCATCAGGCCGGTATACGTAGTGGTGACGTCATCCAGGAGATCGACGGGAAACCCGTGAAGAATATGGATGAGTACATGCAGCGCCTGTCAGAACTGGAACCTGACACCACGATTCCTGTGAAAGTGCTGCGTGGTGAAGAGATCATAACCTTCCAGGTTCAGCTGAGGAAAAGGTGAAAAACTGAAGAGGTGAAAATGAAGAAATCTGTCTATTGGCTGTTAGCGGTTGTCATCACATTGGTATTGAGTATCTACCAACGCATGACGGGTCCTACTTATCCCCAAAAAGTGACTGTTGAACTGAATGGGGAACGATATAAGGTGAAGCTGCCCAGAAGTGGTGTGCAACAGGATGAGATCGTGA
>JAEETC010000319.1 GCA_016286585.1 Prevotella sp.
GCATCTATGGTGGTTATCTGAACGACTGGGCACTCTGCTACAACTTCTATCCCAATAAGTATATGATCTGGCGTATACGTGCCTCTTACACGAAAGTGACAAACCGCAGCGGCTTTGAGAACAATGAAGTGAGCATCCTCGAAACCCGTTTGCAAGTGAAGTTCTAATTCATTGAAAATTGAAGATTGAAGGCTGCGATTAAGCGAGAGCAGTGTCAAGCTTGCTTGAACATTGCCGAGCATGAGCAGACTCGACCGAAGGTCAAGATTAAACATTTAACATTAAATATTTATGAAAAAGCTAATGATGATGGCCGTCATGCTGACGGCAACCGTATGTGCTTCGGCACAGAGTGACACAGACCCCGTTGACGCGTATTTCACCACCAGTGAGATGCCAGACATGATCAAATGGTGCCCTGCTCCACCAGATACAATCGGACCGGCTTTTGCCTACGACATCATGCAGTATTTCTGGGGTAAGCAGATGCGTAACGACAAGGAGCGTGCCGACATCGCCATCCGTGATGCTGTCTACGGCCTCGACTGTATCATCCGTGAGTTCAGTGAGCCTTTCGGTCTGCAGATTTCCAAGGAGGAGACACCCGAAATCTATAAGGTACTGCGCGAGGGAACGGCTACCTGTGACAGTATCTGCACCATTCCTAAGAGGTATTACATGCGTAAGCGCCCCTTTATGCGCTTCAACGAGCAGACACTCACTCCTGATGATGAGACATCACTGCGAAAGAACGGCTCTTATCCCTCAGGTCACACCCTGCTCGGCTGGAGCTCTGCCCTGTTGCTCTCGGAGATTAACCCTGATCGTGCCGACACGATTCTGGCACGTGGTCTGATGTATGGTGACAGCCGTCTGATTGTTGGTGCCCACTGGCAGAGCGATGTCAACGCAGCCCGTCTGGCCGCAGCAGCCGCCTATGCCCGTCTGCACACCAGCGAGCGCTTCCTCGAGCAGATGAGACTAGCACGTCAGGAGTTCCGCTGTAAGATGGGACTTGCCACTATCGTCGAGATGAAGGCCTACAAGAAAGCCGCAGAGAAACGTGCCAAAGCCAAGAAAGTCGCCATCAAATGAAATACAGTTTTATTCTGCTCTTCATGCTGATAGCCACAACGGTGTCAGCTCAAGAGAATCTACAGAAAGGCGCAAAAGCCTCAGAGGCAAAGAAGTCCTTCCAGACGGTTAAGGAACTTCCCATCACAAGTGTGAAGAACCAATATCGCAGCGGTACTTGCTGGGATTATGCCACATTGGGCTATTTCGAGAGCGAGATCCTGCGGAAGACGGGTAAGACCTACGACCTGTGCGAGATGTTCGTGGTCAACAAGGACTATATGGACTGTGCCACGCATTATGTCCGCATGCACGGCTTCAGCCAAATCTCTGAAGGCGGTTCCTGCGACGATGTGCTGGAGGTCATCCGCCAACACGGTATCTGTCCAGAGGATGCCATGCCGGCTCCAGGTTCACTGACGGGCGACTCGTTGGCCAACTTCAAGGTATTCTTCCCTGAACTTGAGAAAACCATTAGCGGTATCGTCAGGAAAGACGCTAAGGAGCCCCTACCCCACTGGCAAGACAGTGTACAGACGGTCATCGAGAAATACGTTGGCCGCTGTCCTGAGTCGTTCGTCTATGAGGGAAAAACCTACACACCGAAGTCGTTTGCTGAAAGTCTGGGTCTCGACCTCGACGACTACGTGAGTCTGACAAGCTATACGCATCACCCGTTTAACCAGTGGTTTGTTATCGAGGCACCTTACAAATGGCGACTGAAGCCCAGCTATAACATCCCCATTGAGCAGCTGATGGATATACTCGACAAAGCCCTCGATGCAGGCTATACCGTAGCCTGGGGTGGCGATGTGTCAGGCGACTTCACCCGCACAGGACTGGCGATGTTGCCTGAGGGCGTGACGCCCACTCAGGAGATGCGCCAAGAGCAGTGGAACGACTGGCGGTTTACCTACGACCATGTGATGCTCATCTATGGCAAAGCCATTGACGAGCAGGGGAAACCTTATTACATGGTGAAAAACTCATGGGGAGAGTACGGCCTATACAAAGGCATCTGGTATATGTCACGTGACTACATGACGCTGAACACGACCTATCTGTTCCTCAACCGCCATGCACTCCCAAACGCGATTAAATAGAAATAAAGAAAGCGGCGTATCTGATACGTCGCTTTCTTTATCTGCTCTCGCTTAATCGCTTATCGCCAAGGATTCTCGT
>JAEETC010000320.1 GCA_016286585.1 Prevotella sp.
AGAGAGAACAAGGGTCTCTACGACTGGCATCCGACCACACAGCCCGGCTTTGCTTTCCATGAAGGAGGCTATGAGGAGCATGAGAATCCCTTTGAAGCCGGAACGGCCCGTCAGACGAATACCGTCAGCAACCCCAGCACGAAGAGCACCATCACCTGGTATCCCACGGTTCCCGAGACCGGCAACTATGCCGTCTACGTGAGCTACCAGACTGTCGATGGCAGCATCGACGATGCCCACTATACCGTCTGGCACAAAGGCATCCCCACGGAGTTCCGCGTGAACCAACAGATGGGCGGCTCCACATGGGTTTATCTTGGCACCTTCGATTTCGAGGAGGGCAACAACGAGCGCAACTGCATTGTCCTCGACAACCTCAGCAGCCACGAAGGCATCGTCACCGCCGATGGTGTGCGCATCGGCGGCGGTATGGGCAACACCGCCCGGGAAGGAGAAATCAGTCTCCTGCCGCGTTGCTTCGAGGGTTCGCGCTACTATGCTCAATGGGCAGGCATGCCCTACTCCGTCTATAGCACCAAAGACGGACAGGACGACTATGGCGACGACATCAACGCCCGTTCTTGCATGACCAATTACCTGGCAGGCGGCTCCTGTTACCTCCCCGATTCTGCGGGCAGAAAAGTTCCCATCGAACTCTCGCTAGCCGTTCACAGCGATGCCGGCTATACCGCCGACGGCAAGACCCACACGGGAACCCTCGCCGTCTGCACTACCTATCTGCAGGACAGCATCCTCGGCACAGGGCGCTCACGACTGGCTTCACGCGACCTCGCCGACGAGCTGCTAACCATCATCCCCAACGACATCCAGAACATCTACCACGAGTGGCAGCGACGCGAGCTCTTCGACCGCAACTACTCTGAGAGCCGCACGCCTGCGGTGCCAAGTGCCATCATCGAGACCATGTCGCACCAGAACTTTGCCGATATGCGCTTCGGACAGGATCCCAATTTCCGCTTCGACCTGGCACGCAGCATCTACAAGACTCTGCTGCGCTATGTCTGCCGCATGCACCAGGTGCCTTATGTCGTCACGCCCCTCACCCCCAACCATGTCTATGTCGTGCTGACGGCCAAGGGCGAGGCCGAGATCCACTGGACCCCCGTCGATGACCCCTTGGAACCATCGGCCAAGCCAACGGGATTCATCGTCTATACAGCCACCGGCAGAGGCGGTTTCGACAATGGCCAATATGTCAGGGGAAAGGGCCACACCAGCCTAAAGATCGCCATCGCCCCGGGCAAGCTCTATTCCTTCCGTGTAGCTGCGGTGAACGAGGGTGGCGAGAGTTTCCCCAGCGAGGTGGTGTCTGCCTGTTACATGCCTGAGGCAGAGAAGACCATCCTCATCGTGAACGGTTTCCATCGCCTCTCATCGCCTACCGTCGTCGACGATGCCGAAGAGCAGGGCTTCGACCTGGAAGATGATATCGGCGTCACCTATGGCCGGACAGCCGGATGGCTAGGATATCAGAACTGCTTCACGAAGTCCACTATGGGCAAGGAGAGCACAACGGGACTAGGATATACCGACGAGACGCTAGCCGGACAGTTCATTGCCGGCAACGACTTCAACTACATCCGAACCCATGCCGATGCCATCGCCAGCGTCAACAAATACAATATTGTCAGCTGCTCCTCTGAGGCCCTCGAGACCAACGAGGTCATCCCCCTGAAGTATGACATGATCGACCTCATCCTGGGCTTGGAGAAGAACGACGGCCACTCGTTGCGCCCTTATCAGGCCCTGTCGCCGGCGCTGCGCCAGCACCTGCAGCTCTTCACCTCGCGCGGCGGTGCCCTACTCGTCAGCGGTTCCTATATCGGGGCCGACATGCCGCTACCCGCCGACCGCCAGTATCTGGAGGAAGTGCTCAAGTGCCGCTATTCGGGTACTGACAACGACCTGATGCGCAGCGAAACGATCACAGGCCTCGGCACCACCTTCACCTTCCACCGTCAGCTGAATGCCCTGCACTATTCCGCCACCCATCCCGATGTGCTGCAACCCGTCGCGCCTGCCTTCTGTGCCATGCGCTATGGTGACCAGCAGAGTGCCTGCGTCGCCTACAACGGTGCCGACTACAAGGCGATGACACTCGGATTCCCCTTCGAGTGCATCAAGCAGGAATATGTGCGCTTCGCCCTCATGAGAGGTATCCTGAATTTCTTATTAAATTAATTATAAACCCATCAAATTCTTTTTGACATGAAAATCCAAACTAATTCCTCCG
>JAEETC010000321.1 GCA_016286585.1 Prevotella sp.
CGATTATTCCTAAATTGATTAACGATATGAACAAACGAACCCTTTTTGCTGCCTTCTTCGCAGCAACCGCCATGGGTGTCAGTGCCCAGAAAGCGATGAACGCCCCCGCCGGCGGCAAACAGATCAGCGACGAACTGATCGGTATCTTCTTCGAGGACATCAACAACTCTGCCGATGGCGGCCTCAATGCCGAGCTGGTGCAGAACGGCTCCTTCGAATACTCACCCTCTGATCGCGACGGCTGGGGACCCGGTACGGCATGGAAGCAGATCCGTCCGGGACACTCGCTGGGAACCGTCCAGGTGAGGATGGACAACCCCGTGCATCCCAACAACGCCAACTACATGCGCCTCCACACCGAGCGCGCCAAGGAGTACTATGACTACAAGGGCTGGAAAGGCTTCGGATTGCAGAACGACGGCTTCGACGGCATCTCCGTGAAGGCCGGCGAGAAGTACGACTTCTCTGCCTTCATGCGCAATGTCAGCGGCGGTGCCAAGCAGGTGCGCGTGGTGCTCGTCGAGCAGTTGCCGGGATGGCCTCCCAAGGACCCGAAGCTGCTGGCAGAAGCCATCATCGACGTGAAGGACAATGCCTGGAAGAAGTACGAGGCCGTGCTGACACCCGACAGCACCTGCCAGAAGGCATCGCTCCAGATGCTCGTGCTCAACACGGGTGACCTGGATGTCGACGTGGTGTCACTGATGCCTGAGGACACCTATAAGGGTCACGGCATCCGCAAGGATCTCGCCCAGGCACTGGCCGACCTGAAGCCAAAGTTCATGCGCTTCCCTGGTGGCTGTGTGGTCCATGGTGGTGGTGACGGTTTCTGGAACACCTACCGTTGGAAGACCACCCTTGGTCCGAAGGAGACACGCCGTCAGCTGAAGAACACCTGGGGCTATCACCAGAGTTGTGCCATCGGCTATTTCGAGTATTTCCAGTTCTGCGAGGATCTCAACATGGAGCCCGTGCCCATCCTGCCCGCTGGCGTAAGTTGCCAGGGTGCCAACGGTGGCTGGAACATGTGGCCCACCCAGGCTCAGGACGTCGTGCCGATGTCTGAGATGGACGAGTGGGTGGCAGAGGCCATCGACCTCATCGAATGGGCTAATGGCGACCCCGCCACGAACAAATGGGCGAAGATGCGTGCAGACGCTGGACATCCCAAGCCCTTCAACCTGAAGTACCTCGGCATCGGTAACGAGGAGAAGATCTCCCCCGAGTTCATCGAGCGCTTCAAGTATATCTATGAACGCGTGATGAAGGCCCACCCCGAGATTGTCATCGTGGGTACCGCCGGTCCTGGCTCGCATGCAGGCAATCCCGACTTCGAGGCTGGCTGGAAACTCGCCAACGAGCTGGCCATGCCCATCCTCGACGAGCACTACTACGAGCCCAACGACTACTTCCTGAACAAGCGCCAGTATGACAGCTATCCCCGCGACCGCAAGACGAAGGTGTATCTGGGCGAATATGCCGCCAAGGACAAGAAGCTCATCGATGCCCTCGCCGAGGGTCTGTATCTGCTCCATGTCGAGCGCAACGGCGACGTGGTGGCCATGACCTCCTACGCGCCCCTCTTCGCCCGCAAGAACGGCACCCAGTGGAATCCCGACCTCATCTACTACGACAACGAGCGTCCGTTCCTCACCTGCAGCTACTATGTGCAGCAGATGTTCGGTTTGTCATCTGGCAACTACTACTATGGCGACTGCGTGACGTTCGAGGGTGACGCCGCCGATGTCTGCCAGCCGCAGGAGAACGTACACTATGGCCAGAGCGTCGTGCTCAACACCAAGACGCGCCAGCTCTTCGTGAAGGTCTGCAACGCCACCGCCGAGGCCAAGACCGCACACCTGAACCTCTCCCGTTTCAAGGTCGGGAAGTTTGCCGAGAAGATGACCATCTCCGGACAGCCCGAGGATGAGAACAACTTCGACAAGCAGCCCATCGCCCCCGTGAAGGAGACTATCAAGATGAAGAAGCGCATGGACATGGAGGTCGCCCCCTATTCCTTCTCGCTGATCACCATCCAGCTGTAATAAGCTGAAGAACCATACACTTAAAAAGAGGCCGTGTCAGGCCTCTTTTGTGTGAAGATAAATATACATCGTTCCTGTCCCCATGTGTATTAGGAAGGCCTCTGGCCGACGGCATGTACCATCTGCTACTGTAAGCAGCAAAACCATAGTGGAAATTATTTCTCTGTCTCACTGACAAGCCAACGGATATACTTGTCGGAAAC
>JAEETC010000322.1 GCA_016286585.1 Prevotella sp.
ATGACCACTAAACTGACCAAAGCCACAGACAAAGGCTTGGGCAGATCCAGATGAATGGCCAAAAGCTTGTTCAGGATGATGCTATGGATGAGGTAAATGCCCAGCGACTGTTTACCGATTTCTTTGAGTGGACTCAGGCTGAAGCGAGACAGCAGCTTGTGAGACAGACCATACAACAGAACACATGAGTTCAGGGCAATGACGAATCGATAAACAAAGGCATAGAGGTCATACCAATAATTGGCGTCGTAGATAAACAACTGCAGACGACTGAAATCCTGAGACATCGACCCGTGCCAGAAACTCAGCAGGATGACTTCAAAAACAGAACAAACGATGATGCAGTTCGTGGTGTGCTTGTTCAGCCACGAAAGCCAATCCATACGCCCAGCGGCCAGTCCCAGACAGAAGAATGGATACATGTAGGGGATATTCCATACAACAGGGATGAGCCAAGTGATGAGCATGCATACAAGAACGCAATGAACCCAAGGCTTAAAGGCTCTTGAGACGACCACCGTCAGGCAAATACAGAAGAAGAGACACTTCAGGAACCAATATTCACTGATGATGGCCACCCTGTCGAATGAATAAATCAGCAGACAAGTGATGACCTGCCACACCAGACAGGGAATTACGATCCGTCGGATTTTTGAGACAATCGTACTGACGGCAGGCCGCTCAAACAGCTTTGCGCTCAGCAGTCCGCTGATGGTCATGAACAAAGGCATGTGGAACGAATAGATGACCTTGTATGTCCAATCTTCCGGATCTCCCTGGGGCTGAACAAACAAGTGCACGTGGCCTATAACCACGCAGATGATGGCAATGCCCTTCAGAACGTCGAGTTCGTCAATTCTCATTACCTGATTGTCAAGCCTCCATCAATAACCATATTGGTCCCCGTAACCCAACTTGAAGCATTCGAGAGGAGATAAATGATTCCCCACGCAATATCCTCAGGATTAGCATATCGGCCAAGCGGGTAATTCTTCAAATCCTCGTTATCGCCTTCGTTCAGTTCATAGGCGTCTGACATATCCGTTTTCACCATCCCTGGGCAAACGGCATTTACGCGTATTCCTTTCTTGGAAAACTCCAATGCAGCAGCCTTAACAAACGCGCTGATGGCACCCTTACTTGCTATATACATAGACTCTCCAACCGCTGCCGCTCCTATTCCAGAAATTGAACTGGTAAAGACCACAGAAGCGTCCTCTTTAATCTTTTTCTTCTTTGACAACTTCTGCAACAGGAATATGGGCGAGAAGGTGTTAACGCTGAAGATGTTGCTCATATCTTCAGCCTTCAGCATACGGATTGGCACCAGCTTATTGATTCCCGCATTACAAACCAAGCCGTCGAGTGCCGGACATTCCTCCACAAGGTTATTCAACTCTTCCTCGATGGTCAAGTCACAAAGAATCATCCTGTGGCCTTCACCCTCAAGAGCATCTAACGTCTCTTGTAATCTTGCTTCATTGCGGGCAGTCACCACAACAATGGCCCCCAATTTAGAACACTCGATTGCAGTAGCGCGACCAATACCGGATGATGCGCCTGTAATCAGGATCGTCTTCCCTTCTAACGAATATGGATTATACATCATGTTGTTGTATTAATATTATGCCCAGGCTGGACGATTAATTGTTCTTTTTCCACCAAACCTTTTATCATTTCCAAACTCTCCGCAGCCCTTATCTTGTCTGACCCAGGAAGCTTAGTCACTACAGCAAGAGGCGGGATATAAGCATCACCAGTAAACAGCCATTTCCCTACACGATATATCATTGAATCTATCGAATGGCCATCAGCCTGGAATGCAGTCAACTCCGTATCAGGGAAAAGCAGCGACTTATCACCATCTTTCAATTCAACAAAATGATCGGAGAATACCTGAAAGGGTTCAGAAGTATATTTCGAGAGATTCAGCCTGATATCCTGCACACATCTGATCCCTTCATGAGCAGATAGGCAAACCTTCACCTCAGGTTGCTGCTGGATTATTTGACGCAAACCACGAATATGGTCATCATGGCAATGTGTAAGAAAGACGCCCTTGAGCGTTTTCTTGTTATCCCTAAGCCATACTTCAACAGCCTCAGCCCCACCACAATCTACCAACCAGACATACTCACAATCCTCTTCGTATAGAATATACGTACACGAGTGCTGGTAATCGTTAACGATCTGGTGGATGTTGAGCATCAAAGACTACGACTGATGAGGATAATCAATCATAT
>JAEETC010000099.1 GCA_016286585.1 Prevotella sp.
TTTATGAGAAAAGTTTTATTGACAATGACGGTTGCTCTTATAGCAACGGCTTCTTTCGCACAGAAAGCGAATCAGGACATGAAGTATCGTCGTAGTTCACTTTACACCATTATGGTGCCGAGTGACAAGTTGACTGGTGATGCCAAGACTATTGTGACCAATACTTTTGATACGCTGGCCATTCCTGACAAGTACAATGATCACAACCTTGCTATCCGTCATATTGACTTGACGAAAATAGCGGTTACACCAGATGAAGTCAAGGCTGCCGACGAGATGGTTGGTGGACAGAAGAAAGGCTTGGCCGGTTTAGCGAAAAAGGGACTTGGTTTTGCCAAGAAGAACATTTCGACGTCAGAGACCGGCGGAATGACTGGTGACGAGAAAATAGCCAAGATCATCAAGTTCTTCGAGCAAAACAAAATTGCCAACAAGATTATCGGCAAGTGGTATAATGAGAGTCAGACGATGAAGGACAACTCGTACTTCAACACGCTACTGATTGAAGAAAGAGGCTTGTTTGGAGCCAGTCAGGAGGAGCTTAACAAGTACAGGGGCGTGATCGGTGGCATGAACAAGATTATGGATGCTGCAGAAAAAGACTTGATTCCGCGTACTTTCGTCATGGTCACCTCGTATGCCTACATGTCGGCAGAGGAAATTGCAGCCATGTCGGCAGCAGCCGGAGCTGTGGTAGGAGGTGCCATCGGTGGTGTCGCCCAATTGACATCAGTGGCTGCGGGAGCACTTTTGAAAGGTTATTTCGTCACAACCACCAGTTATCTGTTCCAGTTGGAATGGAACGAGGATGTCATGCTGGGGTTCTATGACAAATACTGGAATGCCAAGGACACCAAAGCGTTTGATACCGATGCTTCGTATAAACTGACCTACGTGGGCAAGACCTCGTGCCACGCCCCGGCCACCATGAAGCTGACAACGAATGACGATGCCTCTGCAAAACTCATCAGCCGTGCGACAGCTCGTGCTACCGATAAAAGCATTGCCCAGTTGCAGAAGAAATACGACCAATTCAAGACGCTTACTGTGCTGAACATCAGTGATGACGGTGAGACGATGTATGCCTATGTGGGCAAAAAGGAAGGCGTCAAGGCCGGTGACAAATTTGAAGCTCTGGAGCAGATCCAAGACGAAGCAGGTAACATCACCTACAAGAAGGTGGGTACTGTCAAGGTGGCCAAAGGAAAGGTTTGGGACAACCGTCATGGTGCCGGTGAGGTGCTGGAAGGCGAAGCCATTGACGACGATGATGACGACGACGATGACCCCAACCTCGAGTACACCATCTTTGAAGGCAAGCCCAGCAAGGCTCTGGCCGATGGTGGTCTGTGGCTCAGGCAGATGAAATAAGGAAGAGAAACAAACAAATCATTTAAAGATATGAAGAAGATTGCTTTTTTACTATGTTGCATGTCGCTGTTCGTTGTTTTGACAGCCACAGCAAAGGACGAGGAAGAGAATACCTATCGTTATGAACTGGAGAACCTCACCGACCGTACCATGGCCGACGGCCAGATCATGGTGAAAGTGTGGAATTATGGCAAGAAGGAGAAGATCACACGTCAGACCTGCATGCGCAATGCCGTGCATGGCGTCATCTTCAAGGGTGTCAGCGGTGGCAGGGCCTCCGGCCTGAACAAAGGACATGCCGCCCTGTGTCCTGACGGCTATTCGGCACATACCGACTATTTTGACAATTTCTTTAACAGCGGCGACTACATGCAGTTTGTGGAGCTGACCAATAACGGCAACATACAGCCGGAAGACCGCATCAAGATCTCGAGTAAGGAATACAAGATCGGCATGGTCTGCATCATCAATTTCAATGCGCTGCGTGACCGTTTACAGAAAGACGGCGTATCAAAAGGCCTGAATTCATTATTCTAATAGAAACAAAACTTAAAACCCATCATTATGAAGAAAACAATTCTAACATGTATGGCACTTCTCGTCAGTGCCGTAGCATTCTCACAGGCAAAGAAACCCACCATCATGGTGGTTCCCAGTGTGACTTGGTGCAATGAAATGGGATATACCAAGACATTCGACACCAACGGAAGTTCAAAGAAGGTAGCCGACTATGAGCGGGCTTTCCTTGAGAATGGCGACCTGAAAGTGGCCATCACCACCATCGGTAGTATGATGACAGACTTGGGCTTCCCCTTGAAGGATATGGAGCAGAACCTCAATGCCCTCTCGCTGTCGCGTGCGGAGACTGTGGCCAGGTCGAGTAAGTCGGGTGCGGAAGTAGACCAGACACCGCTCGACATTATCAATGCCCGTGCCAAAAGCGATATTATTTTTGATCTCTACTGGAAGGTGAACAGTCGTGGTCCCCGTAGTACGTTGACCTATAACCTGCGTGCCCTCGATGCCTACACCAACAAACAGATAGCAGCTGCCAACGGCACCAGCGAGCCCTCTATCTCCTCAGAACTGGCCGTACTCCTGCAGGAGGCTGTCAATGCCAGCATGGGCAAGATAGAAGAGCAGCTGATGAAACACTTCGACGACATGGGCCAAAACGGCCGTGAAGTCGCTTTGGTGATTCAGAAATGGGACAGCAGCCCCTACGACCTGGAGTCGGAATTCGACGGTAAGGAGCTGAGTGAACTGATAGAGGACTGGATGTCTGATAACACTGTGAACCACGTCTACTCTACGCTGGATGCGACAGAGACCACCATGGAGTTTGAGCAGGTACGCATTCCTCTTTATGGTGCCAACAACCGCCCGACGGACACCCGTCAGTGGGCTCGCGGATTGGTGAATTTCCTGAAAACCAAGGGCGTCGATTCTAAACTGAACATGCGCGGACTTGGACATGCCACAATAACCATTGGAGAAAAGTAAGTTATGAAGAAACTAATAGGATTATGCCTTGTCATGATGTGTGTACTGACCGTACGTGCACAGATCATCGTCAGTCCGTACCTGCCGGAAGACATGGAAGGATTGACGGCAAACAACGCCAAGCTGTTGGAAAACCGTTTGGGAACCATCATCTCCCAAAACGGCATGCTGAGTGCAGACGGTTCGCGATTCATTCTGACCATGAATTGGAATGTATTGGAAAAAGAAGTCGTCGGCAGCGGACCAACCGTCGTTGTGTATAAATTGGAAGTGGGTCTTTTCCTGGGTGATGGTATGACTGGCACCAAGTATGCCTCAACCACCATGACACTCAAAGGAGCTGGCAACGACGAAGCTAAGGCCGTCATGAAAGCCATGAACGGCATCAATGCCCATAAGGCAGAAATCGGGCAGCTGGTCAAACAAGGAACAGAACGTATCATCCAGTACTACGAGTCGAACAAGAGCCAGATTCTTACTTCTGTCAAAGCCATGATGGAGCAGAAGAACTACGAGGAAGCCCTGTGGACCCTTTCACAGATTCCCCAGGAGGTGTCCTACTATGCCGAAGCTCAGGATATGATGGTTAAGGCATATCGTGCACAGGTCAACAACGATGCTGCCAAGCAGTTGCAGCGGGCTCGTGCCCTGTGGGCCGCCTCACCTTCTCGCGAGAATGCCGAAGCTGTGATGGCGCTGGTGGGCGATATCGATCCCTCTTCCAGCTCGTATGCAGGTGCTCAGGCCCTGATGAAGGAAGTGAAAGGCCGCGTAAAAGGTCTGGACGATGCCGACCGTGCAGAGGAGATGCGTCAGAATGCACATGAGCGCAGCATGGATCGTGCCCGTATCAATGCCGTGCGCGACATCGCCGTAGCCTATGCCAAGAGTCGTCCACGCGTCATTTATAACACACGCGTTATTCGAACCTGGTGGTAATTTGAAAGGAGGTAAGGTATGATTAGAAAATTGTTTTTAATAACCGTCTCTGCACTGATGCTGACTGCTTGTAAGACACCTCAGAAAGCAACAACTTATCGCGATTTCGAACCAGAATGCTTGGGTATTGCTCATGATGGTTCACAGACCATCCGTGCCTGGGGATTTGGCAAAGATGATGAGGAGGCTGTCGACAAGGCACGTAAGAATGCCCTCAATGCCGTACTCTTCAAGGGCATCACGGCAGGGGTTGAAGGTTGCAACCAGCGGCCATTGGTACCTGAAGTCAATGCCCGTGAACGTTATGAGGACTATTTTGACCGTTTCTTCCGCAATGGAGGTGAATGGGAGAAGTTTGTGACTGGCGATGATGAGCGCCTGTATGGTCGTGAAGATCAGCGAAACAGTCTTGGCGAGCGTGCCGGAGTCGTGGTCAGAGTTCTCCGAAATGAACTGAGGATGAAATTGAAAGAAGACGGAATACTGAAGTATTAAAGTCTTCCATATCCAATTCAACAGCCCGTTTCTGCAGCATAGATGCTTGGAAGCGGGCTATTCTTTGCTTTTCTTCTTTTTCCGCTTCTTGGTGGCAAAGAGGTCGCGGAGACCGTTGAAGTCTTTCTTCATGATGATGCCGAGGCCCTGGGTGTTGAGCGACGACTTGGTGAAGTAACGGTCGTTGGTCTGGTTGTAGACCTTCAGGGCAAGGTTGCCGTTGGGGTAGAGGAGGTACTGCAGGTCAAAGTCGCCGATGAACGACGGCGTGGCCTGCTTGGCATTGTCGCGATAACCGAACTGTCCGTTGAGCAGCAGGCGGTTGTTGAACATACGGCCGTTGATGGTGCCCTCGTACTCTGCGTTGTGCCAGCCTTCGTTTCCTGTGGAGATATTGGCACCGAAATTCCAGTTCTCTGATTTCACAAACTGACTGAGCAGGCTGTTGATCTCGGCTGTAAGCGTACCTGACAACAAACTCTGCATGGTGCGCGAGGTCTGGTCGGTCTGAGTATTGGCAGAGTTGTTGACACCAGGCTGATAGAAGCGACCTATGCTGAGCAGATAAAGCACCTGCTGGTTCATCTCCTCCTCGCCGTTGATGACAGAACGCACCATCTGCTGTTCGTCGGCATTGACGGTGGGCATCTCGATGTCAAAGTCCACGCGGGGAGCCGAGGGCTGTCCGCTGATGTTCATCAGACAGTTCACACGGATGGTGCTGCTGGAGAACGAGTTGCCGATGCTCAGATCTGAGAGGCTGACGCTGCTCACGGTGTTGCACGCCTGGAGGTTGAGGGTAGCCTGATAAGGGTCGCCACCGAAGATGATCGTACCACCAGGGTTGAAGGTGAAGTTCTTGGTGATGATGTTCTGGATGGTCACGTTGTAGGTGCCGTGGTCGACGGTATAGGTGCCGAACATGTTGAATGCTCCCTTATTATGATAGGTGGCGCGTATGGCGCCATCGCCGAAGAGGGTAACATAGTCTTCTGTGGCGGCATCCATGAGCAGACGGAGCGAGGCGTCGGGCGTGGCGTTGATGAGGAAGTTCAGGTAGATGTCGGTCTTGTAGGAGTTTTCAGCTGACGGTTGACGATTGACCGTTGATTTGCTATCCGCCAGCTGCTCTTCATCCTCCCACTGGATGAACTCCTGACGGGAGATGGCATCGGGGTTGGAGGCATTATAGACGAAGAACGAGTTCTTGAGTGGTGTCACCTGACAGTCGATGGTCACTTCGCCCGGGCGTCCTTGGATTGTGACGGTGCCTGAGGCATAGACTGTGCCATAGAACGGGTCTTCCTCAACGGAAGTCTGGCCATCACTGGAAGGACGGGAGAAACTGGGGAAGTCGTAGGCCAGCAGATGTTCGGTCTCGGCCACGAGGTCGAAAGAGAGACTCGTCAGATGCTTATGATGCACGCCACCAGAAAGGAAAGCCTCGTGACCGTCTCTGTCGAGGAGACGCAGCCTTCTAAGCAGAATGTCGTCGGGGATGAAGGTGACGGTGTCGCGTTGAAATGTATAGGTGGTGTTGAGAGCCTCGACGGTAAGGTTGCCGACGACGATGAGCTGGCCCGTCAGGTTGATATTGTCGAGGGTGCCTGCCAGACGGACATCACCGTCGGCATGGCCCGTCACCTGACTGAGGAAGCTTTGGGTGAAGTTGTGCATGAAGTCGATATAGGTGCTGTCGGCATGGATGGCGAGGTCGATGGTCTCATGGACGGGGGAGATAAAGCCGTTGACGAGGGTGTTGACGCCCGGCCCGTCCTTGGCCACGGCATCGATGTCGATCTGCTCGTCTTGGGCGTTCCATTCAACATCGGCAAAGAGCGTTCCCATTCGACCTTTCTCGAACTTGAAGTCGTCGACACGCAGGTTGGCTGATGCTGCGAACTTGTCGAGGAGGGCATAACCTTTGGCCTGACCGGTGGCCTGGCCGCTGAATTCAACGGAATGGAAGTCGACGAGGTCGAGGATATAGCCCACTTCCACCTCCTTGAGGTCGACGGTGAGAGAGTCGTGTCTTTCTTTGGAGGCGACACCATCGATGAGGATGTGCTGCCGACCACGTCTCACCAGGAAGTTGTCGACCAGCAGACGGTTCTCATGATAGATGATGTCGGAGGGCTCCACATCCCATGTACCCTCATGGAGAACGATGTGGGAAGGCAGGATGCGCAGATGGGCCTCGGGTATGTTCTCGAGATTGTGATAGAGCTGGATGATGCCGTTCATCTGTCCGCTGATCCGTTCCTCCTGCCGGTGGTTGTCCCAGGTGAGCGAGGTGTTCAGTTGGTTGTTCGCTGCCCGGATGTTGGCATCGGCACGCATCGATCCCCCGTCTTCGAGGCGTTTGAGGATGCCGATATCACAGTGGAGCGTGTCGTTGGGGGTGGTAATGCGAATGTTGCCGTCGGCATACCAGCTGCCGTTGTAGGCGAACGAGGGGAGATTGCCGTCCAACCAGATGTCGTGGGTGCTGTCGTTGACCCGGGCGTTGACCATGAGGGGCTCCTTGAGCACGAGGTCGACATCGAAGAAGCGTTTCAACCAGTCGGTCTTACTCAACAGCATCCGCAGACTGAAGTTGTTGTGGGCATCGTCGGTCTTGGCCAACAGACCGGGGAGGTCGGGGAGTCGCTGGCTGACGAGGGCCGAGAGACTCTTCGGCAGGGTCTCGAAGTCGAAATCTCCTTTCAGAGTGGCATCGGCAAAGTCGCTCTTCAGGTTTACGTAATGGATGCCATCCTCATAGCCCGACATGATGACGAAGTTGTCAAGCTTATAGGGTTGGTGCTGCGGGGTGCCGGTGATGCTGCCCTTGCTGATGCGCAGACTACCCTGGGCATCGTTCAGGCTGCTGGCGGTGAAATCGGCCTGGATATCTGCTGAGACGACAGCCCCTTCCCAGTCGTTGACCAGATGGAGGGCAGAGGGCACCAGATGGGTAATGGCACCGTCGAGAAGCACCCGTTTCAGCTTGTTGTTTCCAACGGGCTGGGCATCGGCCAAATGGCCTGCCAGAGCCAGTTTGGCATTCGGATCGTCTATACTAATGGTACCTGAAAGGTTGTGTTGCCCGTATTCGCCATCGATGGTGATGTTCTGATAGGAGTAGCCTTTATAGTCGAACCTTCTGACGAATCCCTCGGCTTTGACATCGGGATACTGACGGTCTTTCAACTGTCCGTGGAGGGTGAGTTGTGCTGAGAGACCACCCAGCTCCTCTTCGTCGAGCAGTTGACGGAGATTAACCTCCTCCGTCAGCAGCTGACCATCGAACACCTTCTCCTGATTCATGTTGAACTGCACATCCATGTCGCCGGCTCCCGACTGCACATTGGCCTTCAGACTCATAAGACCAGCGACATCTTGATCGAACGTGCCGTTCATCATCAGACTGCCCAGACGCTTGATTTCCGATGGAATGGCGGGAATAGCCTTCGTCAGGAAGTCGATGCTGGCCTCAGACAGCAGGATGCGATGCATCTGCAGATGCCAAGAAGGCTGGTTCTGCCAATCCGCCAGCCAGCCGTCCACATGTACGTCGAAATCATTCTCGGATGTAGATAACCGAAGCTCGTGGACATTGACCTTGCGGTCGGTACCATTAAAGGCTGCCAACAAGAAGATGGGCCTCTGGAAATTCTTGAGTGAAGATTCAAAACATCTTAGGTCAGAGGGTGTTATATGCGAATCTTTAATCTCTCCAGTGAAGGTCAGCGTACCTGGTTGAAGTTGATTTCCATCCATGCGGTAGTCGGCTGTCAGGGTGTCAATCTGCAACCGTGAACTGGGCATCTGTAACTTGAAGTCTCTCAACATGGCGTGCTGCCGTCCTACCTCCAGACGACCGTCGAGACTGCTTACGGCGAGTCCCGACTGCTCGCTGAAACTGAAGCGCTTGATATTAACATTCAGAGAGTCGTCGGTCAGCGTCTTCAGATTAATATGTGCGCTGATATCCTTCAGCCGCAGGTGGGCGGGATTGAAGAGTCCTTCCGTCTGGGGCTTGTCGTGCTGGTCGAAGGCCACATTGGTATGGCGCACGATCAACGAGTTGATGCGCAGGTTGAGGGGTTTCTTCGAGGTGGTGTCGTTGGATGCCAGCGAGTCGATCATAAACTGGCAGTTCAATGGGGCTTCGGCATTCTGACGGTACAGACGGAAACGTGCACCGAAAAGTTGTGCCGATGAAATGGAGATTTTCCCGTCCATCAACGGCAGGAGATCCATGTTCACCGACATTCTCGCCGCACGGAGCATCTCCTGCTGACACTGGTCCATAATCACCACATCGTCGATGATGATGCGGTTGAGGATTCCCAGGTCCACCCGTCCGATGCTGACTTGTGTCCCCAGCATCTCACCGGCATATTCGGCAACCTTCGAGCCGATGTATTGTTGGGCTGCCGGCAGGTGTGTGAGCCCCAAGAACAGTACATTCAGCGCGATGACCGTCCAAAGGAGAACACTGATAGTCCACTTAAATATCTTCACTTCTCTTCCTGAGATTCTTAATCATTTGTCAGTCCGAAATAGCAAAAATCAATACATTCGGATCATTTTTTTTGCAAAATTACGATAAAAAATCGGCTATCAGACATTTTTCTACAGATTTTTGCTTATTATCTAACATATTTTATTTAATTTTGCAACGTTTAGCGCAACTATTCTATCAAATCTAAAATAAATGGCAAATGTAATTAGTTTACGAAAAGGCTTGGACATCAACCTGATGGGACGGGCTGAGGAGAAGAAGATCCAGCTGAAATCGAATGGCAAGTTTGCACTGGTGCCTGACGATTTCGAGGGTGTCACTCCGAAAGTCGTTGTCCGTGAAGGTGAGAAGGTCAAGGCCGGGGATGCGCTGTTTGTCAACAAGCAGTATCCCGATGTGAAGTTTGCTTCGCCCGTCAGCGGTACAGTCCGTGAGGTGGTGCGTGGCGAACGCCGTAAAGTGCTCTGCGTCAAGGTTGAAGCTGATGCCACGCAAGAGTTTGTGGACTTTGGCAAGCGCGATGTCAACAGCCTGAATGGCGAGCAGGTCATCGCAGCGTTGCTCGAAGCGGGATTGTTCGGCTACATCAACCAGTTGCCTTACGCTGTGTCTACGAATCCGGAGACCAAGCCTAAGGCAATTTTCGTGTCAGCCCTGAGAGACAAGCCGCTGGCCGCCAGCTTCGAGTACGAGGTGAAGGGTCAGGAACAGGACTTCCAGACGGGTCTCACCGCCCTGTCGAAGATGGCCAAGACCTATCTCGGTGTGGGTGAAGGTTCATCGCTCGAAGGCATGAAGGATGTAGAGGTGACAGTGTTTAAAGGGAAATGTCCCGCTGGTAATGTGGGTGTGCAGGTGAATCATCTGGATCCTGTGAACAAGGGCGAAGTGGTGTGGACCATCGGCGATCCGACGGTAGTGCTCTTCATCGGCCGTCTGTTCAATACCGGAAAGTTGAACCTGACTCGTACCGTCGCCCTCTGTGGCAGCGAGATCAACAATCCTGCCTATGTGGATATGCTCGTGGGTGAGGAACTCTCGACGCTGCTCTCCAACAGCTACGATGCCTCGAAGAGCGTCCGCATCATCAACGGCAACGTGCTGACCGGCAAACCCACCACGAAGGAAGGCTTCTTAGGGGCTCACACCTCTGAGATCACCGTCATCCCCGAGGGTAACGATGCCGACGAGATGCTGGGTTGGATTCTGCCGCGATTCAAGCAGTTCTCCGTCAACCGCAGTTATTTCTCCTGGCTCTGCGGCAAGAAGGAATATGCGTTGGATGCCCGTATCAAGGGTGGCGAGCGTCATATCATCATGAGTGGTGAGTACGACAAGGTGTTGCCGATGGACATCTACGGCGAATACCTGATCAAGGCCATCATCACCGGCGATATCGACCGTCAGGAGGCTCTGGGTATCTATGAGGTTAGTCCTGAGGACTTTGCTCTGGCAGAGTTCGTGGACAGCTCGAAACTTGAATTGCAGCGCATCGTGCGTGAAGGACTGAATATTTTACGTAAAGAAAACGCATAAAGACATGAGTGCTATAAGAAACTTATTCGACAAAATGAGGCCAAGCTTCGAAGAGGGCGGCAAGCTGCATGCTTTCCGCAGCGTATTCGACGGCTTTGAGACGTTTGCGCTTGTGCCTAACGACACGTCAAAGTCTGGCGTCAACATTCACGACGCCATCGACTCGAAGCGCATTATGAGTATGGTGGTCATCGCCCTGATGCCGGCCATGCTGTTTGGTATGTATAATATCGGCTATCAGAATTATCTTGCCGCAGGCACACTCGATAGTGCCAGCTTCCTCGAGGTGTTCTGCTTTGGCTTCCTGGCTGTTCTTCCTAAGATCCTCGTCAGCTACATCGTTGGTCTGGGCATCGAGTTTGCCTGGGCACAGTGGAAGGGTGAGGAGATCCAGGAGGGTTATCTCGTGTCGGGTATCATCATCCCGCTGATCATCCCTATCGGCTGTCCGCTGTGGATGCTGGCCCTGGCTTGTGCCTTCTCGGTGATCTTCTGTAAGGAGATCTTCGGCGGCACGGGTATGAACATCTTCAACCCCGCCATCGCAGCCCGTATGTTCCTCTTCTTCGCCTATCCTTCAAAGATGACTGGCGACACGGTCTGGGTGGCTCAGAACTCGATCTTCGGACTGGGTAACGACCTGCCCGACGGCTTTACAGCTGCCACACCGCTCGGACAGATTGGCCAGGGTATCGACCCGCAGGCCTCTATCTGTGACATGATCTGCGGATTCATCCCGGGTTCCATCGGTGAGACCTCACTCATTGCCATTGCCATCGGCGCCATCATCCTCTTGTGGACGGGCATCGCCTCTTGGCGCACCATGCTGAGTGTCTTCGTCGGCGGTACGGCCTTAGCCTTGTTGTTTGAGTCTACCGGCCAGTCGATGACTTGGTGGCATCACTTCGTCATGGGTGGCTTCGCCTTCGGTGCCGTGTTCATGGCTACCGACCCTGTCACCTCCTGCCGCACCACCACAGGCCAGTACATCTACGGCTTCCTCATCGGAGCGATGGCCATCATCATCCGTGTGCTGAATGCCGGCTATCCCGAGGGTATGATGCTTGCCATCTTCTTTGGTAATATGTTTGCTCCTACGATCGACCA
>JAEETC010000323.1 GCA_016286585.1 Prevotella sp.
GCTGGATTTGTCTGTAGGTTTTCTCGTCTTTGCCCTTGATATAGGAACCAATGGCACGAAACGCTATCTTATCCTTATACACCTCCTCAACCAGATAGGATTTGCCAACACGTCTGCGACCATAGATAGCCACAAACTCCGACTTGGGTGATTTCAGGAACTTCTCCAGTTTCCTGATTTCCTCGTTTCGCCCTATTATGCTTTTGTACACCATAATTATTGATAAATGATGGCGCAAAGTTACAACTTTTCTGTCAAACCACAAAGCAAAAATCAGCCATTTTCAAAAAAAATCTCGAAAACGGCTGATTTTTCCCATTCATTATGATATTACCAACCTGGTGGCAACACGATATTCTCCGCGTCGTGAGCCTTCTCGAACAGCGGAGAAATCTCATCATCGGTGAATCCAGCTATGCCGCAGCCGATGCGGGTGACAAGGAACGTCAGATTCTTGTTCTCTTTGGCGAACTCGATGAACTCATCCACGTAGGGCTTGATAGTATCTACCCCACCCTGCATCGTTGGGATGCCATAGCTCTGACCTTGCAGACCTACGCCCTGGCCCATGATGGCTCCAAACTTGCGGTAGGCGATATACGCCGCACCACCGCCGTGCATACCTTTGAGATTGCTGCCAAACACAAAAATTTCGTTTGGCTGCAGTTCCGTGATAAACTCTGGTGTAGTCCTTTTCTGTTCCATAACTTCCTCTCTGATAAAGTCCATATCCTCGCAAACCATCGATTCTGCCATGTCTGCCATAGAACCAGACATAGGCGGTGCCGGCATCGACATCCTGGCTTCGCCCATCGTAGTCTCTCTGCGCAGGATTGCCATTTCGTCCATCACTTCCGGCATATCCAGATCCATGTCGAAGTTCTTCCTGAAATACGGCACGATAATCTGCTCCTTCAGTTTCTTGTACTTCTGCGAGATGGCCGACGGAGTCATCCCCATCTGCGCCGCAATCTCCTTCGACTTGAATCCCTGCAACAGCAGCATGTCGATAATCAGCCGTTCCTGACGGTCTAGAGGTGCATGGTCGCACACATCTTCCACCATCTTGTTGAACTGCAACCGCAGGTCGCTGGTCACGTCGAACGACATCAGGTAGTCCTCAAACGTGATGCTGCCATACTCCTTGCGGTACCATTTCAGTGCATCGAGCACCACATAGCGAAACCCGTTGATGAGCCACGTCTTCAGACTCACATTCGGCGAGTGATCTTCCAGTGGCTTCCAGTCGTGCTCCATCAGATAGAGCGCATACTGGTGAGCCAGCGACATGAAGTCGAGGTTCTGCTTTCCGCTCAACTGATACCGCTGATCGAAAAGCCGATAGCCAGCCTCACAATACCCGTAGAAGTATTCACGGATAATGTCGCTGTCCCCCTCACGGAAGCCCGCAATAATCTCGTCATCTGACAGTCGTTGATAATACATGGGCACAAATTTTTCGCAAAGATACGAATTTTTTGCCGCATTAGCTTAATTTTTTCCGAAAACCATCTTCAAATAGATAAAACGAGCTCGAAAAATGAAGTTTCACCATTAAAAAGTTACAATTATGAAAAAGAATGATCCCATGCCCAAGCAGCAGAACAAGAAAGAAACAAAGCGTGTCCACAACCTGATTATCGTCGATGAGAGCGGTTCCATGGAAGTTATCCGCAAACAAGCCTTTGTAGGCATGAACGAGACCCTGCAGACTGTCCGCAAGATGCAGGAGAAGTTCCCCGACCAGGAGCAGTTCATCACCCTGCCCAGAATAAAAATGCTCTGAAAGGCTGACTTGGGGAACAGGCTCGCGATGCCTTCAGATCTGCCGAAAACAGCAACAACGGAATGGCAAAAGGTATGGATGCCGATGCGACAGCCGTCTGCACACCATGCATCTCCTCCGTGTCAGGAATCAGTCCCGTCAGTCCCAGCGTACAACCGATGACGTAGGCGATGATGATACTCCCCACTTTCCTAAGCACCGCGCTCTTATACGTGAGCCACAAGATGCCGAGCGGTGTCAGCAGACAAATGAGAATGACTATAATCTGCATCATAATTACTTTAATCAACTTGCGACATCAAGACTTGTTCTTCCGATAGTCTGCTATAGGTGCCACCGTCACCGGATGGCGTGTGGCAATGCGATAGCTGATGCCTATCTGGCGAAGTTCGTCGAGGAAAGCATCAAGGTAGGTATCATCTGCAAAACGCTGCATCA
>JAEETC010000324.1 GCA_016286585.1 Prevotella sp.
AGAGGGATTTCTCGATGAGATAACCTGCGAGGAACTCCATGGCCTTCTCGTGGGAATCGCCTGGGTAGAGGAACTCAATGCCGGCACAGAAGAGCAGGGACACGCCAATCCAGACGGCTGTCATGATGAGGGCTTCGCTCACGCTGACCTCATGCTGGCCCTTCCTGCCAAACGACTTCAGGTCGATGAGCAGCATGATGAACACCAGCACATAGAATGAGATCCAGACCCAGAGGGGCAAACTTATCATTTTTGTTTACTTCTTGATTTTGTAGATGCGGAAGGATCTGGGGGCGAGCTCGTCGCTGATGGTAGCGGCTTTCTTGCCTGCAGCAATGGCGATGGTGCCTGCCTTCGGGGTGATCTTCTCGGGCTCGTCGAGCGTGTTCTCGTCGTCCATGCCGTTGTGGCAGAGGGTGATGGTCTTTGCCTCGCCTGCGGCCTTGATGCCCTGAAGGTTCAGGGTGACGGGCTGTGCGGATTCAGAGGTGTTGACGACCTTGACGATGACCTCGCCTGTCTGCTTGTCGAAGACTGAGGAGGCGAAGAGTCCGTCCTGACCGTCCTGACCTGCTACGGGCTTCTTGTCCATGGTGAGCGAGAGCACGTTGGTACCCTTGTTCATGGCGAAGAGTTGCTGTACGTAATAGCTGACGGACTTGAACGAACGGAGATTGTCGAACCAGATGGCATCGGGGCGCCACTGCCAGCCCTCGACGTGGGCGAAGAGGGGTGCGTAGGTGGCCATGTGGACGATGTCGGCATTACGCTCGATGCCCGTCATGTGGGCTGCTTCCAACAGGGAGGTATAGTAGTGGTTCCACTTGTGCTTGTTGCTGCCGTGACAGGCATATTCGCCAGCGAACACACGGGGACCCTTGCGGTCGTAGGTGTCGTAGCGTAGGCCGTGGCTGAGGAACCATTCCTCGTTGCGATAGTAGTGCTCGTCGTAGAGATCGACCTTCAGCTCCTTCATACGGGGCTGCAGCAGGTCGAAGTCCCAGCCTTCGGAGTTAGGACCTGTGGTGCCGATGAGCTTCAGGTCGGGATATTTGGCGCGCAGGGCGGCATTGAACTTCTTCAATCGCTCGGTGAACACGGGGCCATAGCCTCCGTGAGCCTCGTCGTAGTCCCACTGTTCGTTACCCACAGCGAGGAACTTCAGGTTGAAGGGCTCGGGGTGTCCCATCTCAGCGCGCACCTTACCCCACTTGGAATCGGCGGGGCCGTTGGCAAACTCCACGAGGTCGAGGGCATCCTGGATATAGCTGTCGAGGTCGTCGAGGGCTACGTGTACGCCTGGCTTCGTGGGGTCAGGGTTCTGGAACTGGCAGGAGAGTCCGCATGAGATGACGGGCAGGGGCTCGCAGCCGAAGTCCTCGCAGAGCTGGAAGTACTCGAAGAAGCCGAGGCCGTAGCTCTGGAAGTAGTCGGGATAGAAACGGTGGCCGAAGGTGTAGTGCCAGCGGTTTTCGTTCAATGGACGGTTCTCGACGGGGCCTACACTGTTCTTCCACTGATAGCGGCTGTCGAGGTCGGTACCTTCTACAATACAACCGCCAGGGAAGCGGAACACGCCTGGATGCATGTCGAAGAGTGCCTGTGCCAGGTCCTTACGCATGCCGTTCTCGCGGCCTTTCCACGTGTCGGCGGGGAAGAGGGAGATATGCTCGACATCGGTCGTGACTTTGTCGCCAGCGAGGAAGATGCGGAGGGCGCCCTTAGGCTCTGTGCGTGGTGCCTTCAGCTGGGCGGTGTACTTCTTCCATTCCTTGCCGCTGATCTCGACATTGACCTTGACGAAGCGCTGGTCCTCGCCCATGGTGTCGTTATCGACGAGGCTGACCTCGAGGGTGGACTTGCCGCCTTCAGGGCAGCGGGCCCAGAGAGAGAAGCGGTAGGTGGCTCCTTCCTTGACGGCGATGCCGAAGAAGCCTTCGTTCTCGAGGCCTGTGAACTTGTCGCTATGGCCTGAGTACTTCAGACGCACGTAGTGGGGATTGCGGTCGAAGGGGCCGCCATCGTCCTTCACGTCGAAGTTTCCGAAGGCGCGCCAGCCCATAAGGTGCTGGGGGAACTCGAAGGAGCGGTTCTTCACCATCTCGGCATAGAGGCCACCGTCGGCAGCGTAGTTGATATCCTCGAAGAAGATGCCGTACATCGTAGGCTGTACGGGGGCCCCAAGTTTCTGTGTGTTCACGTCGAGGACGT
>JAEETC010000100.1 GCA_016286585.1 Prevotella sp.
GCACCTGACTTCAAGATGAAGACGCCTGACGGCAAGACTCTTCAGCTGTCGAAGTATGCGAAAGGCAAGACCGTGGTGCTCGACTTTTGGGCATCGTGGTGTCCTGACTGCCGCAAGGATGCGCCGGAGGTGGTACGCTTGTATGAGAAGTATCGCCAATACGGTATCGAGTTTATCGGCATCTCGATGGATACCGACGTGGAGGCGTGGAAGAAGGCCATCGAGAAGTATGGCATCACCTATCCGCAGGTGAGCGAGCTGAAGAAGTTCAAGGAGACGGATATCGCCAAGGCCTATGGAGTGAAGTGGATTCCCTCAATGGTTGTCGTGGGGCCTGACGGCGAAGTGAAGCTCTCGACGGTGCTGACATATAAGGTGGACAAATACCTGAAGGAACTGACGACGGGTAAATATACTGGTCCTGGCAGAGGCGAGGCCGTATTCATCGACGGCGACCACGGACGGTTGAAGGCCATCATCCAGAAACCTGAGTTGAAACAGGGCGAGAAGTGCCCGATGGTCATCTTCTGTCACGGATTCAGCGGCACGAAGGACGGTCCGATGTTTGAACTCATTGCCGACACCCTGCAGGCTCATGGCATCGCCAGCATCCGTTTCGACTTCAACGGACATGGCGAGAGCGAGGGCGAATTCAAGGACATGACCGTGCCCAACGAGATAGAGGATGCCAAAAAGGTGGTGGAGTATGTGAGCGACCTGAGATACGTCAGTTCGCTGGCCATCGTGGGACATTCGCAGGGCGGTGTCGTGGCAGCGATGACGGCCGGACAACTGAGTGAAGAACTTGGCGAACCTGCCTTTAAGACTGTGGCCCTGATGGCTCCTGCCGCTGTGCTGCGCGACGATGCCATACGTGGCAGCACGATGGGAAAGCAGTATGACCCCTTCGATCCAGGAGAGTACGTAGAACTGTGGGGCGGTCTGAAACTCGGCGGCGAGTATATCCGCACAGCCTTCAGCCTGCCTATCTACGAGACAGCGGCAAAATACCAGGGACCGGCACTCATCATCCACGGGAATGCCGATCGCGTGGTGCCATACACCTACGGTGAGCGGTTCCACCAAATCTGGCCCAAGAGCGAACTCGTCATTCAGGAATACTTCGACCACGGCTTCTCACAGAACATCTATCGCTCGACGGACATTGTGTCGGAGTATCTGATCAGGCAGTTGAAATAATCACGACGGGCTGTTGCAACCGCGAGCTCAAAGGTGTGCTTCTTCTAAAAATAGCAGTTCTGCTTCTAATAGATGTAAACATTATTTACCGTTAATTAGGGCGGCCTTAGACTGCCCTTTTTCAACCCGTTTCTGTGCCTCTGACTTTATAGAGACTAAATTCAGGCTTTAGTTTCTTTAAACCCCGACTTTACTTAGACTAAACTTTCAGTTTGCTTTAGGCTTAAATCAACATCTGTGCAATGTATTGTATACTGTAAGATAATTTCAACAAACTCAAACTTTCTCAGTTTCTCACTTTCTCAATTATGACAAGAACATTCTGCGATTTTTTCATTAGAATTATATTATTTATATATATTATATATAATATATATAAATAATATAATTTATAATTCTAACTTGTACCTATACTATCCATTCGTAAAACCTTCCTGTCATAATTGAGAAATTGAGAAAGTGAGAAACTTTTAAAGAGGCGAAAACAACAACATCGGTTTGTTGTTTCTCGGAAAAGACCAATGGGAAAAGCCAGAAAAGTAATCTGACGAGATTGCCGAAGTTATGGGCAAGCAACACAAGCACCTGATGTATGACATCAGGAACATGGAGGCTGGTTTCCCCAATAAAACATAAATCCCAAGGCAAACTAATCATGCTTTGGGAATTTTTGCGTATATTTGCGGGCAAAAACAAATACGATTGAAGGCAGATTATGAAGAAGTACATGAAGATTTCAGCCCTTGTGCTGACAGGCGCACTGCTCGCTGCCTGTGGAAATAAGCAGCAGACTGAAGTGACAACGTCGAATAA
This sequence comes from Prevotella sp., assembly GCA_016286585.1. Lineage (GTDB taxonomy): Bacteria > Bacteroidota > Bacteroidia > Bacteroidales > Bacteroidaceae > Prevotella. The sequence continues at coordinate 2,014 of JAEETC010000100.1, forward strand.
TCTCTTCTCGACACTGCTCGGCAAGAGCGAGTCAGAGGTGCAGGCACGTATCGACAGCATCTGGACGCACTTCTTTACGCCAGGCGACATCAGCAAGTATGATGCCGACGGCGAGAAATGTGTCTATTACGAGGTGGGCGATTCGATGGGCATCATCGTGGATACCGGTAGTAACGACGTGCGTACCGAGGGTATGTCGTATGGCATGATGATCAGCGTGCAGCTCGATAAGCGCGAAGTGTTCGACAAACTCTGGCGATGGGCCAAGACCTACATGGCCTATCCCACCGACAGTCCTTGGGACGGCTATTTCTGTTGGCAATGCGCCCTCGACGGTAAGCAGATCGGACAAAGCAATGCCTCTGATGGAGAGATCTATTTCGTCACTGCCCTCTTCCTTGCTGCCGAGAAATGGGGCGAACCGCAGTATGCTGCCGATGCCAACGAGATTCTTCACAAGGTAACATCCAAGGACGGCAAGGCATCGGGTGTCTATAACCTCTACGACGACTCGACACGTCTTGTCACCTTTGTTCCTAATGAGGAAGTCCATTGGTACAGCGACCCGTCCTATTGTCTGCCTGCCTTCCTCGACCTCTGGGCAGAAAAGGCCGATGCGAAGAACGACTTCTGGCGCGAGGCTGCCGACAAGGCCCGCTGGCTATTAGAGGCCTCCCAAGACTCAGTGACCGGACTCTATCCCGACTACTGTCTCTTCGACGGCAAGCCCTATCGCCGTCCGAACTTCGACTACAATACCGACCGCTACCAGTATGATGCCATCCGCTGTGCGATGAACGTCGGCATGGACTATTATCTCACGGGGCAGGTCAAGGATGCCCAGCGCACGATGATGCGCCGACTGCTGACATTCTTCAAGAAAGAGGGATTCAATGGCGGACAGTTCAATCTTGATGGCACTGAACCTACGGGCAACTACACAGAGGGCATGGCTGGAGCCAATGCCGTGGGAGCCTTTGCGCTGGCCGACAGCGACAATGAAGAAGATTGCGCCCTGGCCCGCGAATATGTGCAACGCCTCTGGGATGTCCAGCCACCAACAGGCAAATGGCGCTACTATGTCGGCATGGTCTATTTCCTCTCCATGCTCCATGTCTCTGGTAATTTTAGTTTATGATGGAAAGAAAAGATATCTATCTCGCCTCGAAACCGCGCTATGAAATCCTCGACGGACTGCGCGGAGTGGCTAAAACATCGTCTATTCATATCGACTACAAAAATCCTCCGAAATGAGTAATACAAATGGCGCGACACTTTCGGAAGGTGTCGCGCCATTGTTTTTAGGTGTACCAAATAGACGGTAACTGTTTGGGGGCACTCGGCTCGACCAACTGACGGTCAGCCTTCATGTTCTCTTCTTTCACTTCGTTCTTAGTTGACATAAGCAATCCTCCTATGATGTTAGATGTAGCAAATATAGCAATTATATTGTCAAGTTGTTCACTTGGGTGCTATTTTTTATGGCAGATTAACATTTAGAGGCTGTTTCTTGTATCTTTATGGAAAAAAGTTGCATTATTTGGGATAAAATGATTAACTTCGCAGCCAAAATCATCATTGGATATGAACGTACAGATAGAACCTTCTTGGAAGGTGCAGCTTGGCGCAGAGTTTGAGAAGCCTTATTTCACGCAGTTGACGACTGCCGTGCGGCAGGAATATACGCAGACGATATGCTATCCGCCTGCCAAGCTGATCTTCAATGCCTTCAACCTTTGTCCCTTCGACAAGGTGAAGGTGGTGATCATCGGGCAGGATCCCTACCACGAGCCTGGACAGGCTCACGGGCTGAGCTTCTCTGTGCAGGAAGGGGTGATGTTCCCCCCGTCGTTGCAGAATATCTTCAAGGAGATCCAGGCAGACCTTGGTACACCCATTCCCACCTCAGGCAATCTGACGCGCTGGGCTGAACAGGGCGTGTTGTTGCTGAACGCTTCGCTGACCGTCCGTGCCCATCAGGCAAACAGTCATTCTACGCTGGGCTGGCAGAAGTTCACCGATGCCGCCATTCAGGCACTCGCCGCCCATCGCGACCATCTTGTCTATATGCTTTGGGGCGGCTATGCCCGAGGTAAGGCTTATATGATCGATAAGACGAAGAACCTCGTGCTGGAGAGTGTCCATCCCTCACCCCTGAGTGCCAATCGTGGCGGCTGGTTCGGACAGCATCAGTTCTCTCGCTGCAACGCCTATCTGGAACAAAACGGAATGACACCTATCGTATGGTAAACCAATTGCCCCCTATCTTGGATGTGGGTGGAGTATTGATTTCTTCCGACCTGCTGACGGAGTATTTCTGCTGTGACTACGAGAAATGCAAGGGCATTTGCTGTGTGGAAGGCGATGCTGGGGCTCCTGTCACACTCGATGAAATAGCGGGCATAGAGGATTCACTCGACGCGGTATGGGGCGACCTTTCTGCGTCTGCTCAGGCCGTCATCGACAAACAGGGTGTGGCTTATACGGATAAGGAAGGGGACCTGGTGACAAGCATCGTACGAGGAAAGGACTGTGTGTTTACCTGTTATGACGGCGACAACTGTCTGTGCGCACTGGAAAAGGCTTATCGTCAGGATAAGACGCGTTTCTGCAAACCTGTCAGTTGTGCACTATACCCCATTCGTGAGAAGAACTTCGGCAATGGCGTCATCGGCCTTAACTACAACCGATGGGATGTCTGCCGTGATGCCGTAGAAAAGGGAAAGGCCTTGAGACTCCCTCTCTATCAGTTCCTGAAAGAGCCGCTTGTCCGTCGTTTTGGCGAGGCGTGGTATCAGGAACTGCTGGATATCGTCGAGGAACTGAAGGCACAGAATCTACTGTAGAGTTCTGCGTTTTCAGTCTTTTACCAAGTCTTGATACTCTGCGTTTGTCCGGCTTTCAGCTTGACGGTCTTCTGCTGACCATTATATAATAAGGTGACGGTGCCGCTCTTGCGGGCCTTGATGCTGCAGTCGCGCACATATCCTCCCTTCCACTTAAACGATACCTCATAACCTCCGCGGGCACAGAGTCCGCTGACGCTGCCTTCGCTCCAAGCCTTGGGCAGGGCGGGCAATAATTCAATCTCGCCGTCACGTGATTGGATTAGCATCTCACAGACACCAGCCGTACCTCCGAAGTTGCCGTCGATCTGGAAAGGTGGATGGGCATCGAAGAGGTTGGGGTATGTGCCACCTCCTCGACTGTAGTTGGGATACCTGCTCTTCTCGGGTGCGACGGCTGTGAGCAGCTTACGGTATATCTGATGGGCTTTCTCCCCTTTCTTCAGTCGTGCCCAGAGGTTGATGCGCCAGCCTGTGCTCCAGCCCGTCGTCTCGTCACCTTTGATCTCCAGGGTGCGCTCTGCAGCCTTCTGCAGGGTGGCATCAGTGAGATGGCTGCCAGGGTAGAGACCGATGAGATGGCTCTGGTGACGGTGTTTGAAGTCTCTGTCGTCCCAGTCGTAGTACCATTCGTTCAGGTCTCCCATGTGTCCGATGGTATAGGGGTGCAGATGGGCGAGCGCTTTCTCGAAGTCCTTGTTTCTCTCGCCTAAGACTTTGCCAGCCGCTATGGTGTTGATGAAGAGCTCGCGGATGATGGCGAGGTCGGCAGTGCCTCCATAACAGGTGACACCGTGGTAGCCCTTGTCTGTGATGTATTCATTCTCTGGTGAGGTGCTGGGGGCTGTGATCAGTGTGCCAGGCTGCTTGGGGTTGTCGATGAGCCAGCGCAGGCAGAAACGTGCTGCGCCCTTCATTAGCGGATAGGCCACCCTCTGCAGATACGTCTTATCTTGTGTGAACTGATAGCGCTCCCATAGAGTGTTCACGAGCCACGCACCACCCATGTTCCAGTTGGCCCACATCGGACTCTCATTCTTCTCGCCTACGGGGTTGGTCATCGCCCAGATGTCTGAGTTATGGCTCGAGCACCAACCTTCGTCGATGCCGTAGTAGTTTCTGGCCGTATAGACACCATTGGCTGCGAGGGACTGGATGAAGCCGTCGAGTGGCTGAGCCATCTCTGCGAGGTTCGCCACAAAGGCAGGCCAATAGTTCTCTTCAAGGTTGATGTTCACCGTATAGTTGCCTCGCCAGGGCGACCAGAGGTGGGGTGTCCAGAGCCCTTGCAGGTTGGCAGGCACACCCTCCGTCCTCGACGACGAGATGAGCAGATAGCGTCCGAACTGGAAATAGAGTTCTTCGAGGTAGCGGTTGTTTCCACCGTTGTCGGTATAGGATTTGATGAGGGCGTCGGTATTCCCGGAATCTCCAGCTTGTCCGGAATCTCCGGATAATCTGATTTTTACGCGGTCGTAGAGGGCCTTGTAATCCGCGAGGTGGCGACTGTAGAATTGTTCATAACTATAGTTCTCGGAATGCCAGATATCACTCACGACATCTTGCAGATAGTCTGAACCTTCACGGACGGGATGCTTGTCGAAGCCATTGAAACTGGTTTCGTTGACGATATAGAGGATGGCTTCTTTGGCGTTGGTGATGGTCAGCGATGAGTCACTGGCTATCACCTCCCCGTCTGTGTTGGCTTTCAATATGGTGCAGAAGTGTATACTCTCCATCGGATCGCCTGTGGCATGCCCCGTCATCGTTAACTGACCATGTTTCCCCCATCGTCCTTTATCAGACACACCAAGTTCTGGCGGGCCATTATGTTTCACATGATGGGGCACCTGGGCTGTCAAGGCGATGCGGCAGTTGATGTCGCCACGCAGACGGATGGCGATGAGCTTATCGGGGTTCGAGGCGAAATACTCGCGTTCGATGGTCTTTCCGTTGCGCATATACCTATCTTTTATAATTGCAGAGTCGAGGCTCAACGAACGATGATAGTCGCTGACGGCACCGAGGCCGAGGTCCTTGATATGCAGCGTGCCGAGGGGCTGGAAGAACTGCGAGTTCGGCCCCTGCACATAGTGCTGCAGCGAGTCGGCAAGAGCATAGTCTTCGTTGAACAGCGCCTCGCGGATCTGGGGGATCCACTGGTGGGCGTCCTTATCGAGGTTGCGATCTACAGGCTTGCCTGTCCAGAAGGTGATATCGTTCAGATAGATGATGTTATCATCCGTGCCTCCATAGATGAGGGCACCCAGTTTACCATTGCCGATGGGCAACGACTCCTCGAAGAAGTCGGCAGGACGGTCATACTGCAGCACCATCGGAGCCTGCTGCACTTGTGCCTCACAAAGTGTCAGACACCTTGTGAGAATCGCTGTCAGAAGAAGATATTTTCTCATCATCGTCGTTTTTAGTCGTTTTCGCTTGCAAAGATACAAAAAAATCTGTATCTTTGCACCATAAAAACCAAAATTATAATGTGATGCAGTCAATCAGGAACTTGAACGACATGATCGTTTTCCTCCAACAGCGAGGAGACCGTAAGCGTGTGGCGGTGGTCTGTGCCAATGATGCCAGTACCCGTTATGCTATTGAGAAAGGTGTAGAGATGGGCTTTATTGAGCCTATCTATGTGGATGGTGACGATAAGGAGGAATGTGCCCGCAGGGCTGTCGCCCTCTGTAAAAGTGGCGAGGCCGACATTCTGATGAAGGGTCTTATCAATACCGATGTCCTCTTACGCGCGATATTAGATAAGGAGAAGGGTATTATCCGTCCTGGGCATGTGCTGACGCATATCGCGATGGCCGAGATTCCCAAGTACGAGAAACTGCTTTTCTTCACCGATGCTGCCGTCATCCCTGTGCCTACAGAGGCCCAGCGCCGTCAGCAGATCCACTATGTGAACTACGTCTGTCACGCCCTCGGCATCGAGGAGCCTCGCATCTCGCTCATCCATTGTGCCGAGAAGGTCAGCGCCAAGACATTCCCCTATACCGTCGACTATCTGGAGATCATCGCTGAGGCCCAGACGGGCAAGTTCGGACGTTGCATCATCGACGGCCCCCTTGACCTGAAGACCTCGCTCGACTCCGTGAGTCTGCGGGAGAAAGGTATCCGTAGTGTCATCGACGGACAGGCCGATGCTCTCATATTTCCGGATATCGTAGCTGGGAATGTGTTCTACAAGACGCTTACCCTCTTCGGCTATGCCAAGACGGCAGGTGTGCTGCAGGGCACACAATGCTGCTGCGTGCTGCCTTCAAGGGCCGATAGTCCTGACTCGAAATACTATTCTTTGGCTCTGGCCGCCATCTGATCAGGCCAACAGCCGTTTGGCGAAGTACCTGACGGGATACCACACGGAGAGGAAGCCCACGACGAGCACGGTGATGAAGATGAGGATAATGTCCTCAGGATGCACGCTGACGGGATAGGCGTTGATGATAAACGAACCGCTGGTGGAACCCAGGGCCACAAGGCCAAACTGCTGTTGTGCCCAGCAGAGCAGCAGGCCGATGACGATGCCTATGACGGCTCCGATGGCCGAGATGATACGCCCTTCGAACAGGAAGATGCGCACGATCTGCTTGTCTGAGGCGCCCAGGTTACGGAGGGTCACCACGTCGTCCTTCTTGTCGATGATCAGCATCGAGAGCGAACCGATGATGTTGAAACAAGCCACCATCAGGATGAATGTCAGGAAGATATAGGCTATCAGCTTCTCTATCTTCATGATCTTGAACGTGTCGTCCTGTTGCTCGAAGCGGTCCTTCACCACGAACTTTGTTCCGCAGAGTTCGCGGACCCTATCCTTGACGGCATTGAACCGACTGCCCGGCTTCAGTCGCAGTTCCAATGACGACAGCATGCCCTGCTGGTCGAAGATGCGACGGGCAAAGCCGATGCTGGTGAGGATGTAGTCCTTGTCATATTTCGCCTGTTTCACGTTGAAGAGCACCCCAGGCGAATAGAGTTCATCCTCCTCGAAGGCATTCTCTGGATTGGTCATGTCGAACTGCCCCTCACGTCGTGGGGCGTAGATCTTCATGGGCTCCCGATAAGTGTAGCCCGTGCCCAACAGTTCTGCCAGACGGATACCAGGGATGCCGTAATCCAAATCTGCAGCATGGAGACTGAACTCGCCATCGCCTACCAGTATCTCGTTGATATGGGTCAGTTGCGAGAAGTTGTCTTCAACACCCTTGATGACCACCATCGCCTGACGGCCGTGATAGACGGCCAATGCCTGGTCCTCAACGCATTCCGTAGCTACCTCTATCTCTGGCAACAGTCGGATCTGGGTGAGTATCGGGTCGTCGGCAGCCACCGTCTTGCCCTCGGCAGGCATGACCTTCAGCTGTGGGTCGAAGCTCGTGAAGAAGGTGGCCACCAGGTCGTGGAAGCCGTTGAACACGGATAGTGTCACCACCAGAGCCATCGTCGCCACCGCCACCCCAATCACAGAGATGCCGCTGATCACGTTGATCACGTGCGTCGACTTTTTCGAGAATAAATACCTCCGGGCTATGAAAAACGGGAAGTTCATCTTTTCACCTCTTCACCTTTTCACCTCTTCACTTTTTCAACAGCTCATCAATCCTATCGATATAGTCGAGGCTGTCGTCGATGAAGAAGCGCAATTCGGGTACGATGCGCAGCTGATTCCTGACGCGGGTACCTAATTCATATCTGATGCCCTTCACGTTCGAATTGATATTGGCCAGAATCTCCTCGCCCTTCTCCGAGGGGAAGATGCTCAAGTAGGCGGTGCAGATGCTCAGGTCGGGTGAGATCTTCGTCCGTGTCACGCTGACCATCGTACCATGAGTGGCACGCGTCTGCTGTTGGAAAATCAGCGACAACTCCTTCTGTAGCAGTCTCGCTATCTTGTTTTGTCTTGTCTCTTGCATATTTTACTTTTTTACTTTTTCCTAATGAGTGTCAGACCGTCGCGGAGGGGTAGGATGACCTGCTCTGTGCGAGGGTCTTGGGCCACGTGGTCGTTGAACTGCCTGATGCCCTGTGTCTGGTGGTCGTGGTCGTAGGCGGGATCTGCCACATGCCCGTCCCATAGCGTGTTGTCTGCCAGGATGAATCCCCCAGGCTTCAGGATGTTCAGCACCATCTCGTAGCACTCGCAATAAGTGCGTTTGTCGCCGTCGATGAACGCCATGTCGAACTCAATGCCGAGCTTGGGAGCCTCTGTGAGCGCGTCGCCGATGATGAACTCAATCTTGTCTGCTACGCTGGAGCCCTCGATCCAGGGACGTGTAAAGTCCTCCATCTCGTCGTTGATCTCGAAGGTGTAGAGCCTTCCGTCGTCGTCGAGACCCTCTGCCATCGCGATGGCGCTGTAGCCGCTGAATGTCCCCACTTCGAGGATCCTCTTCGGCCGAATCATCTCCACCAGCATCTTCAGCAGCCTTCCCTGCAAGTGCCCGCTGGCCATCCGTCCGTGAATCGTGTGCACGTTCGTCGCCCGCCACAGCCTGTACAGATACTCCGGCTCCGCCTCCGAATGCTTTAGGATATAGTCATCTAAGTGCTGCGACAGCGAGCTCATAGCTTTTCAGTCCGAATCCGCAAATCACGCCCTTGCACGCTGCCGATATCATCGACTGGTGGCGGAAGGCCTCGCGCTGGTGAACGTTCGAGATGTGTACCTCGATGACAGGACACTTCAGCGAGCGGATACAGTCGTGCAGCGCCACGCTTGTATGGGTATAGGCCCCTGCATTGAGCACGATGCCGTCGTAACCGCCAAAGAAACCAACTTCCTGCATCTTGTTGATCAGCTCGCCCTCTATGTTGCTCTGGTAGTAGTCGATCTCCACATCCGGGAATCGTTTGCGCAGCTCCGGCAGGTAGTTCTCCATCGACTCTGAGCCATAGATGCCGGGCTCCCGCTGTCCCAGCAGGTTCAGGTTCGGCCCATTGATTATCTGTATCTTCATACCTTATGAATATATATTCCGGCTGCAAAGATACGACTTTTCCCTCAAACCGCCAACGTTTTATCGTTGAAAATCCATTTCGCCTATTACTTGTCACTCCCAGGGAGGTGCTTGTTCGCTATCAAGTACGGAGTAAGGGCATAGAGAGTGCCGGATTAAGGCACTGGAGGCCAATGTGAATAAAAGGTGAAGAAGTTTGGGCGGTTTAGGAAAAAAGGTGTACCTTTGCAGCAGAAATGTGCGACGATGGAGAAAGCGATACAGGAAATGGTGAGACGTTATGTGCGGTATTTGAAGCTGCAACGGAATATGTCGGGCAATACGCTCGACGCCTATCAGCATGACCTGCGGAAACTGCTCGACTATCTG
>JAEETC010000325.1 GCA_016286585.1 Prevotella sp.
GGATTGTCCGTCTGGGCACTCAACGGAAGTCGCTGAAGAAAAGATACGAGCAGCGGCTGAAGGAACTGAACTTCAAACCTTGGAGGGAGGATGCGCCGAACCAGCCGAACACCTGCGTCGATTTCGTACTTAGCGGCGATCATGACCGCATGACGGAGATTGCTTTCGGCAAGCCGATGGACTTCGACTGGCAAGAGGACAACAGTTGGGTCAGTCTTGCCGACGATCCCAACCACCCTGGCATGAAGATGATCGAGACAATGGCCATGGACTACTACGACTTCCTCTGCCGTAAGTTCGGCGAGGAGAATGTCATCGGCCTCGAATGCCACCTCGACGAGACCACCCCGCATTTCCATGCGTTGGTGATTCCCGTTGCCGAGCGGGTGAAGCGCGGTAGGGTTGGCGGCTATGAACTCGACCCGGACGTGGAGAGCGACGGCAAGGAACGTCCTGAGCACATCACCACCCGGCAGTATGAACGGCTGAAAGAGGAAGAGCAATCCTTCTACAGACCTGCAACCCCGAAGAAGGTGCTCACCGTCAGCTATTCCCACTATTTCGGCGAGACGAAGTATGAAGAATCGCAGTCGTTCAGGCATTGGCACGATATGCTGCACGATGAGGTCAACTATAGATGGGGACTGGAGCGTGGCGAGGACACTTCGCTGATGACGGTGGAGGAACGGAAGGAGCATCGGAAGAAGAACAAGCGACAGTTAGAGCGCGAGAGACTGCTGGCTCTGGAGAAAGCGGAAGAGGCCGAGAAAAAGGCTCAGGAGTCAGAGAAAAAGGCTCTGGAAACTGAGAAGAAAACCGATCAGGCAGCATGGGCGCTCGACAATGTTGAGTCATCTTTGGCCGAGAAGCGGGAGACGTCGTCAAAACTGAATGATTCGATAGACAATGCCCGCCAGGAACTGAACAGAATCAACAAGGAGAAGGAATCGGCGAAGAACGAGAAGACCGCATTGGAGCAGAAAGCCAGAGAACTGGTCGATGCCGTTGGCAACCCGTCGGAGTCGGTGCCCATCAAGGGGTTCTGCGATACCGTCTTCACCTATAACCCGAAAAGCAACGGTGCCATTATCGAGAACCTGAGAGCGAAAGGCAAGACGAAGATGACTATGATGGACGTGATTATGGCAGCATTTGAAGAAGTGGATAAGGTCAAGAGCCAGAGGAAATCGATCTTCACTAATGCCGATGAGTTCAGGAGACAGCAGAACAATGAAATCAAGAGCATCATGACCGACATGCAGACCATTCTCCGCAGTTTCGACAGTGCCCACATAGAGGAACTGACACGCAGAAGTCGGGCCATCGTCAAGCAGGAGCTGCGCCAGAACGCCATCGCCATCCGCAAGATTCAGCAGTACGACGAAATGCAGCGTAAGGGCATCACCGTTGAATCCTACGAGAAAGCCAGGGAGAAGGCAGAAGAATACGACCATTCACGTCAGATGTTAGAGACCGTCTGGTCCGGATTATGGGAAGCAGCGAAAGCCATTGCCAATCCGCGACTCGACGAGTACGTCATGAACGATAGGGAAAAAGAAATCATCAGGAATGCCATCCGTGAGAATCCGAAAGACCGTCTGACTGATGCGGGCTGGTTGCTGAAGAATGCAGCTGTTTTCCGCGATATATGCGACGACACGAAGGCGGAGGTCTATCAGATTGGCGCAGAGTCTGGCGTGGACTACTTGAAGAAACTCGGACTCGACATAGCCGAAGGCGTGGCCGAGAATGTGGAACAGGTCGCTGCAACCACTGCCTGTCTCTTCTTTGGCTTCCTCGACAGTGCCACCACCATCTCAGAGTCCTATGGCGGTGGCGGCGGTAATAACGAGCTGCCCAAGAAGAAGGATAACGAGGATGAACTCTCCTTCGCACGAAGATGTCATCAGATGGCCAAGGCTATGCATGCGTCGAGGTACAGGCTCAGGAGAGGTTGAACTGATGGGACTTTTATAATGTGGTTTCGCGAGAAAATTGGAAGTACTTGATAATCTGTAATTTTTACTTTAGTTTGGTTTCGCGTGAAAATAAAAAGTCAACCATAATAAGGAATATACGAGGTATACCTCTTGGACTCCGTTTCAGGGTCTTTCATCTTGATAAGACCACTTTCAAGAGCATCAGCAAGAATGCGTGAAGCCATCACTGTCTGATTCTTGTTCAGGT
>JAEETC010000326.1 GCA_016286585.1 Prevotella sp.
TGGTGAGAGATGAGTCGATGAGGCTGAAGTTGTCGAGAGCGGCATGCATTGAGGTGGGGTTGGCGTTATAGGCATCTACGATGAGGTGGTTCTTCTGGGTGACCGTCATCTGCGAGCGGTTGTTCGTAGGGACATACTCCTCAAGGGCTGCACAGATTTTCTTGCGATCCACGCCGAAGTTGATGCCCACAGCAATAGCTGCCAGTAGGTTGTCGATGTTATAGGAGCCGATGAGGTGGGTCTGTACCTTGTGCCATTTTGTGCTGCGGCCTTCTTCCTCAAGCACCATCAGCGGCTCGCGCCAACGGAACTTCAGGAACGGATTGCATTCGATGACCTCGCCAGAGATGCAACTATACCAGTTGTCTGGATCGGTAGAGTAGGGTGACATCCAAATCTCTTCGTCGTCGCCAATCTGATCCATCAGGTACTCATTGTCGGCGTTGATGAAGATGAGGCTATCCTGACGACTTCGAAGGAAATCGTATAGTTCGCATTTGGTTTTGATGACACCCTCGAAGGAACCGAAGCCCTGCAGATGGGCACGACCAACATTGGTGATCAGACCGCAGGTGGGTTCTGCCGTCTCGGCAAGCGTCTTGATGTCGCCCGGGTGGCTGGCTCCCATCTCGATAACAGCTATCTCGTGATCCTTTGTCAGACGGAAAAGGGTCTTGGGCACGCCTACATCGTTGTTGAAATTGCCCTGGGTATAGAGGACATTGTATTTCTGTGACAACACAGCAGCTACAAGTTCCTTGGTGGTCGTCTTGCCGTTGGTGCCCGTGATGCCGATGACGGGGATGTCGAACTGTCGGCGGTGCTCACGGGCCAGGTCCTTGAAGGTCTGCAGACAATCATCGACAAGGATAAGTCTGTTGTCAACCGTCAACAGATTAGGGTCGTCGACGATGGCATAGGCGCAGCCTTTCTCGAGGGCTTGTAGGGCAAATTTATTACCGTCGAATGTCTCACCTTTGAGGGCCAGGAAGATGCTCCCTTGCGGACAGTCACGACTGTCGGTTGTAATGCAGGGATGCTGCTGGTAGAGCTTGTAGAGTTCCTTAATTTCCATAAACGTTATCATTTTCGGTGCAAAGATACAAAAAAATCGTAAATCGTAAATCGTAAATCGTAAATTTGTTGTATCTTTGTGGCCGATATGAATGATATGATGAATGTAGGTGGCCGTCTGGTCAGTCTTTCTGAACCTCAGGTGATGGGTATCCTGAACGTGACGCCCGATTCCTTTTATGCAGGAAGCCGTCAGCAAACGGAACAGGAAATAGCGGAACGTGCCAACCAGATAATCTTAGAGGGAGGTGCGATGATCGATATCGGCGGCTATTCCACCCGTCCTGGGGGCCAAGAGGTGTCGGAGGCCGAAGAGATGGCCAGACTGCGCCTCGGACTTAGTGTGGTGAGACGTGAACTGCCTACCTGTATCCTCTCTGTCGATACCTTCCGTCCCGATGTAGCGCGAATGGCGGTGGAGGAGTATGGTGCGGACATCATCAATGATGTGAGTGAGGGTCATGCAGCGATGTTCCGGATGGTGGCGAACCTACGCGTACCTTATATATTAATGTCGCAGCAGCCCTCCGTCCGGGAGATGCTCCTGTCGTTCGCAGAGAAAGTGCAGCAGCTGCGTGACTTTGGGGCGAAGGATGTCATCCTCGATCCTGGCTTTGGCTTCGGCAAGACGCTGGAGCAGAACTATCAAGTGATGAGTGAACTCGACAAACTGCGGGTGATGGAACTGCCCCTACTGGTGGGGGTCTCACGCAAGTCGATGATATACAAGTTCTTCGGCTATACGCCTGTTGAGGCACTGAATGGTACGACGGCACTGAATACCATTGCCTTGATGAAGGGAGCCTCCATCCTGCGTGTCCACGATGTGCGAGAGGCGGTAGAGTGCTGTAAGATAGTTGGGCTTTTGAATCATCAATAAGTAAATTGAAATAGTATCGTGTTGTTCGAATTCGGAATCAAGGACGTCGTCGACATACTGCTTGTCGCACTGATGCTTTACTATATCTATCGGCTGATGCGAGAATCGCGTTCGCTGAACGTGTTTATGGGCATCATGGTGTTTGTGGTAACGTGGCTTTTTGTGTCTCAGGTGCTGCAGATGCGCTTGCTTGGTTCCATTCTCGACAAGTTGGTCAGCGTGGGTGTCA
>JAEETC010000015.1 GCA_016286585.1 Prevotella sp.
CTTTCAGCGAGTATTTAATGCCACAGATAACACCCTTCTCTGGCTGATTGGCTTTGGCATAAGCAAGCGTGAGCCCAGCCACCACCTCGCCATCCATAGGGAATCGATTCACCAGCTGACCAGCCCAGTAGATGAAGGAATCGTTGTCGCCCTGCTTCTGATAGCTGAAGGCGAGTTGGCGGAAGGCATCATGCGAGAGGCTGTCTTCGGGTATGGTCTTCAGGAGTTCTGCCACCTGGCGATAGTTGGCGCGCTTATAATGGCAGTCAGCAAGTTTCTGTCGAACGTCCTGACAATCTGAGAGCTCATAGGCCCGTTGGTAGTTCTGAAGCGCCTCGAAGGTGTTGAACTGCTGCATGCAACTGTCACCAACTTGCACATAAACCTGCAAGGAGTCAACACCCTCGCCCCTGACGGGAAGGATCGTCAGCAAGGCGAGGGTAAACAATGATTGTATTCTATGCATTATAATTACTTCGTGTTGACAATAATATTGTAGCTCTTATCAACAACGACAGGACCGATATCCCTTATGTCCAAAGAAGACTCTTCAATCTCATCGAGGGTCATTACCTTACCATTGACCGTTATCTTCTGCGTATTGAGATCCCTGCCCGTCTCATTCTTACATTTCTCACGAGCCGAATGTAAGAAATGAACAATGAATTGAGTAGCAGATTTTTTATAGGTGGTGACGGAAACAGTTTTCTTCGACCTGTCGGTGGTAATAGATCTAATCTTGTCAGGACTGATTTCCTTCAACATGCTGATATTCATATTCTCACCATCCACTTTAAGGGTATAGCCTTCCAGATTTGGACTTTCAACAATCTTAATGTCATTCTCTTTCTTTCCTACACCATCGAAATTGAAGCTTAAGGGGACGGTGTACTTGACGCGAACGACCTTACCATTCTGCTTGCCAGGTTTCCAGTTGGGCATTGCATTAATCACTCTCAGGGCCTCGGCATCGAGCGAGGGGTCAACGGACTTCACCACCTTTGACTCGCAGATACTGCCATCCTTCTCCACAACGAATGTCACGATGACACGCCCATGAATGCCAGCCTTCGCTGCTTCTTTAGGGTATTGGACATTCTGGCTCAGGAATTCAAAGAGTGCCTGAGGGCCACCAGGATACTGAGGCATTTCCTCCACTACGTCGAATACATCACCTTGAACAGGTTCAAATGTTCCCTCAGCGGTAGGGGCTTCAGGCGTTTCTGCCCTCGTCTCTGTTTCCACAATCTGGAGAGTCGTCTTATTATCCCCCATATTGATGGTTGCATTTTTCTTGCCTTTCTTCGTTATCTGCTTCTGAGGGCTGTCGTAACGGACATCGACCACTTGCTCGGCATTGACGGCGAGGGCTATGGCGACGATGGGAATGAGAGCCAGCAGTTTCAGGAGACTGCGGCGACTGGATTTTGTATGTAACATCATATTGATTCGGTTTTTGAGGGTACTGTGACTGATGCCGTTGGCAAGGGATTACCCGCCGATGCCTGCGGCTTTTGTGATTAACAGGTATTGATATTGACGCGCATTGATCCCTTGAGAGAGTACTTCGCCGTCGGCCTCGTATTCGTGGATGGCCCTGAGGTCAGAGCGCAGCATCCACATGGCGGGATTAAACCATTGGAGGGCGGTGAGAGTGTCGACGAGAAGCAGGTCCCACGAGTGGTGGAGCCGGATGTGTCCTCGTTCATGAGTGAGAATCGCAGCATTCTGGGTTTCATAGTCACTACGGTTCATCACGATATAATGCATCCAGCTGAAGGGCGCCAACGAAGCGTTACCGGTCACGCAGATCGTAGTGCCGTCAGCCTGGGGATACAGTTCGCTTTGCCTGATGATTCTGATGATTTTGAACAACGACCAGAGGGTGTGGGCGAGGGTAGCCACCATTCCTATTATAAATAAGATAGGTAAGGCAATCTGCCACAGGGGCATTGCAGATGCTTCGTCGACCACCGCAGCAGGCTGAAATTCGCCAATCGCTACTTGTGCACTCTGTTGTATAGTCACTGTCTTGTGAATGGTAATCACACAGAGAGGCAGTACAAACGAGGCTATTGCCGTCAGTAGCAGCACCATGCGGTTCACGCGATGGAACGTCTCATGGGCCAGCATCAGGCGGTAGAACATGTAGAATACCGCAATGAGCACAGCCACCTTCAGGTCGTATGTCAGAAAATCAATCATCATGATATTTATGCTTTACTATTCTCAATCTCGGAGATAAGCTCACGGAGTTCTTCAACGGATATCTTCTCTTCCTTGACGAAAGAGGATACGGCAGAGAGGTAGGAATTGTTGAAGTAGTTCTTGATGACACCAGCAATGGATTTCCTGCCGTATTCGTCCTCAGTAATGAGGGGATAATACTGGTAGGTGTTGCCAAACTGCTTATGATCGAGAAACCCTTCCTTTTCCAGAATGCGTACCATCGTAGAGAGTGTATTGAAGTGGGGGCGAGGCTCGTCGTAATACTCCAAGAGTTCCTTGACGAACATCGGACCGTGCTGCCAATACAGATCCATGATCTCTTTTTCTTTGTTTGTCAGTTTCTTCATTATCGTTTCTTGCTTTTAAGTTCTTACTATCAATGATGCGTCAATATCAGTTACCGGATGCAAAGTAACTAAAAGTTTTCGTTATATACAACTAAATGTATTAGTTTTTAAACTAAATTAATTAGTTTGCTTGCTTTTTAACGAATCTTTAGTGTCAAAGCGGCAATAAAAAAGGCTTCCCGCGGAGGAAGCCTTTAGATATTTAGGGGATTTGATTAGTTGTATTTCAGGATCTGACCAGGCATCAGACGGATGGACTTGCCGATGCGATTCAGCTTGCAGAGGGCGTCAACAGTGGTGTGACACTTGCGGGCAATGCTCTGGAGGGTCTCACCCTTCTTCACCTTGTGGAAGTGAACCTCGGAAGAGAAGGAGGCAGAGGGAGCTGCGATGGCCATCTCTACGTCGTCTTCGTCCTCATCGGTATCGAAGCGGCCGTTGCCGTTGTTGCCACTGACACCACGCAGACGAGTGGCCTGTGCTGATTCAGCTGCATACCTGGAACGACGGTAGGTGTAGAAGTCGCTGGTGACATCCTGATTGCGGAAGTCGAACATCAGGGCGGGGTTGATGGCCACGCCACAGATGCGGGTCTCGAAGTGCAGGTGGCTACCCGTGCTACGGCCTGTGTTACCACCAAGTCCGATGGGATCGCCGGCCTTTACCTCCTCGTTCTCACGCACGAGTTGCTTAGACATGTGGCCGTAGTAGGTCTCCAGACCGTTATAGTGGCGGATGACCACATACTTGCCGTATCCCTTGGGCTCGTATTTCACGATACGCACCTTACCGCTAAAGGCAGCGCGGATGGTATCGCCGATATAGACCTTGATGTCGAGACCTTTGTGCTGACGTCCCCAGCGGGCACCGAAGTTGGAGGTGATGACGCGGCTGGGAGTCGGCATGCAGAAACCACGCAGGTCGATGGTGGCCTCATCGGGGAGGGCAGAGGAGTTGTAGTGGGTCAGTTGGTTGTCCCACTCATCATACAGGTCGCCTGCAGGATTCTCGAAGGTTTCCTGTTCAATCAGTCTGTGCAGTACTATGGAGTCAACAGCCTTCATCTTGCGGTCTACGGGAGCCTGACGCGCCAAGAGATCCTGTCCCTGTGAGGGAAGGGATGTGAACGACATCAATGCCAGTAAAGCTGTTGTTTTAAAAATTTTACTTGTTATCATTATGGGTATGGTTTGTCTTGTTAGAGCGAAAAATTCGGTGCAAAGTTAGTAAAAACATTCTGAAAACGCGCACAATCGTTGTGGACGTTAACAAAGTTTAGGGTCTTTTTAACACTTAATCGTATAAATGGTTCAGGAAATGGCGGCCCAATTGATGTTTGTCTTGCGCAGTTGGCGCAGACGGTTCCAGAGGATGGCGTACTTGTCGGAACGACATTCGGGGTCGTCGTCGACGATCTTCTGAGCCTCGTCGCGAGCCATCTGTACGAGCTGTCCGTCGCGAGCGATGTCGGCTATTTTCAGGTCGAAGGCCATGCCGCTCTGCTGGGTGCCTTCGAGGTCGCCAGGGCCGCGAAGCTTCAGGTCGGCCTCTGCAATGCGGAAGCCGTCGTTGGTGTCGCACATGATGTCGATACGCTTGCGGGTATCTTCAGAGAGTTTCAGGGGAGTGACGAGGATGCAGAAGCTCTGGTCTGCCCCACGGCCTACACGGCCACGAAGCTGATGGAGCTGTGAAAGTCCGAAGCGCTGGGCATCGAGGATGACCATCACAGAGGCATTGGGCACATTGACGCCTACCTCGATGACGGTGGTGGCAACCAAAATCTGTGTCTCACCACTGACGAAACGCTGCATTTCCTCCTCCTTGTCCTTGGGCTTCATCTTGCCGTGAACCTTGCTGAGGCGGAACTCTGGAAACACCTGTCTTAAGGCCTCGAAGCCGTCTTCCAGATTCTTCAGGTCGCTCTTCTCGCTCTCCTCGATGAGTGGGAAGACGATATATACCTGACGGCCCTCATGGATCTGCTGGCGGATGCCATCATAGAGCGTGGACATGCGGGAGTCGAAAACATGCGTGGTCCTCACTGGTTTACGGCCTGGCGGCAGTTCGTCGATGACGCTCACGTCGAGGTCGCCATAGAGGGTCATGGCCAAGGTACGTGGGATGGGGGTGGCCGTCATCACAAGGACGTGTGGTGGATTCTCGCTCTTGCTCCAGAGCTTGGCGCGCTGGGCTACACCAAAACGGTGCTGCTCATCGACGACGACAAAGCCGAGGCGGGCGAACTGGACGGTATCCTCGATGACGGCATGGGTGCCCACGAGAATGTGGATGGTGCCGTCGAGCAGTCCTTCAAGCACTTCCTCACGACGCTTGCCCTTGACGATGCCCGTCAGCAGCGCCACACGGAGATCCATGCCCTTGAGGAATTGCATGATGGTCTGCAGATGCTGTTCGGCAAGGATTTCCGTAGGGGCCATGATACAGGCCTGATAGCCGTTGTCGATGGCGATAAGCATCGACATCAGGGCCACCAGCGTCTTGCCTGAGCCCACATCGCCCTGCAACAGACGGTTCATCTGCCTGCCAGACCCTACATCCACCCTGATCTCCCTAATCACCCTCTTCTGCGCTTCCGTCAATGGGAAGGGCAATTGGTTGCAATAGAAGGAATTGAACACCTCGCCGACTTGTGAGAACACATAGCCGCGATACTTGCGACGGTGGTCACTCGCGTACCTTAATATATTCAGTTGGACATAGAAGAGCTCTTCGAATTTCAGCCTGACACGGGCCCTTTCCAGGTCTCTGGCATTCTGGGGATAGTGGACGGTGCGGAAAGCTTCGTCGCGTCCCATGAGGTAACGCTCGTTGAGGATATAGCCTGGCAGGGTCTCGGGCAGTGGCGGCAGTTTCTCAACGAGTGTCTTCGTCAACCGTTCAATAGCCCGTGAGTTCAGTCCGCTTTTCTTCATCCGCTCCGATGTGTTGTAGTAGGGCTGAAGCCCCATCGACGAAAGGTCTACTTTCGAGGCATCGTCAAGGTCAGGGTGAGTGAAGTTGATGCGATTGTTGAAGACGGTGGGTTTACCGAATACCACGTATTCCGTGCCGATGCGATAGGTCTGCTTGGCGTATTTCCCTCCGTTGAACCAGGTGAGGTCGCAGATGGCCGTGCCGTCTGTGAAATGGGCCACCACCCGTTCTTTGCGTGGTCCCATCTGGAAGCTCTCGAAACTCAGGATATGGCCCACAACCTGCACGTACGGCATGTCGCCCGTCAGCTCGTGGATGGTGTATACCTTCGAACGGTCCACATATTTATAAGGAAAGTATTCGAGCAGGTCACCATAGGTCTCGATGCCGAGTTCGTTGCTCAGCATCTTCTTGCGGTTGGGGCCTACGCCTGGCAAGAACTTGATGTCCTGATCGAGTATGTTCATCATTCTTTTTCTGCTAAAACTTCTCCGATGCGTAAATCATAGGGCGTGGTGATCTTGATATTCTCGCGATTACCCTCGACGAGGGTGATCTGGTGGCCGTAGCTCTCCACCACAGAGGCATCGTCAGTAAAGCCGTCGTTGTAGGGCTGACGATTGGCAGCCTTGAGCAACTGGATGTCGAAGGTCTGAGGGGTCTGCACCAGACGATACTCATCCCGTGGCACGGTCCTTGATTCTTTTTGGCATCGGACTTTACGGACTATCTCGGACTCTTTGTTGTCCGTGTCAGTCCGTGTTTGTCCGTTGCTGGAAATATGCCGAAGCGTTTCGACGACAGGGATGACGGGGATGACGGCCTTGGCAGTGCGAGCCGTCTCGTAGCAGTTGCGGATCACCTCGATGCTGGGGAAGGGGCGCACGCCGTCGTGCACTCCCACCACGCCCTCGGCATCGTCAGGCACTTTGGCAAGTCCATTCTGCACGGAGTGGAAGCGTGTCTGTCCGCCGTTGGCCAAGGTATATGCCACATCGAAATGATATTCCTCGCAGAGCTGGTGCCAATAGTCCTGCTGGGCCTCGGGCAATACGAGGATGATCTGCAGATCTGCATCGTACTCTCTGAATCTCTCCAGCGTCCGCATCAGCACAGGCTTCCCGCCGATGGGCAGGAACTGTTTGGGAATGTCGCTCCCCATCCGCAGGCCCTTTCCCCCTGCCACAATTATTGCATAGTCCATATTTTTTCTTTTTGCATCGGACTTTACGGACTAACTCGGACTTTTTGTTGAGTCCTTTTGTCCGTATCAGTCCGTGTCAGTCCGTTGCTTATTTTCGAATAATACGTTTATAGTCTCGCCCTTCTCCGAAGTTTAATAGATAACCGACTTTAAATTGAGTGATGTTGAGGTAATTGATTAGCTGAGCAGAATTTGCAGACGTAAGACTTTGAATCGATTTTAGTTCCAGAATGATTTTGTCATCTACAACTATATCAGGAATGAATTCTCCAATGATTTTTCCTTTGTAGTAAACACTTAGATGTTTCTGGCGCTCATAAGGAATTCCCATCTCGTCAAACTCTATACATAGAGCATTTTCATAAACGGATTCAAGTAGTCCTGTGGTAAGATGCTTGAATACATTGAAATACGCTTGTAGTATATTATTTGATAATTCTTCGTATAACAACATCCTCAGTCCGTGTTAGTCCGTAAAGTCCGTTGCATTAAATATTACCGTTGCATCAGGTGCTTGAAGCGCATGCCTTCGGCGATCTGGTCGGAGGTCTGCTTGTCGACGAGCTGGGTGAGCAGTTCATAAGCGTAGGGGAAGGCGGCAGCAGGACCCTCGCCTGTGGTGATGTTGCCATCGACGGTCACGAGATCGCCTGTGTAGGTAGCTTTCGTCAGTGCCTGTTCGAAGCCAGGATAGCAGGTGGCACGCTTGCCGTCGAGGATACCGAGAGGTGCAAGCACCACAGCGGGCGATGCACAGATGGCGGCAATCTTCTTGCCTGCTGCGAACTGGGCCTTCAGCGCCTCGCGCACACCCTCGTGGGCAAACAGGTTGCTGGCACCAGGCATGCCGCCAGGCAGCATCAGCAGGTCGGCATCGCTGTAATCACTCTGGTCAAACTGAATGTCGGCCTCGATGCTCACACCGTGGGCAGACTCCACCTGAGTGAACTCCGTCGTGCTGACCGTTACTACTTCTACACCTCCGCGACGTAGCACGTCGACGGGAATCAGGGCCTCGACATCCTCGAAGCCGTCTGCAAGGAATACATAAACTTTTGCCATAGTTCTATCTGATTGATTGGTTTTATGACCGCAAAGATACAAAGAAAAGTGAAGAGTGAAGAGCGAAGAGCGAATAATTTGCTGCCGCGATAGCATTTTTTCTTAATTCTTAACTCTTAATTCTTATATTCTTATTATCTTTGCAGGCAAAAGCGATGATTATGGAGTATCCGAGACTGAGATTCGCCCTTTTTGGCAATATCTACCAGACAAAGAAGTCGGCTTCGATTCAGAAAGTCCTCTCCTGTCTCTCCGAGCACAGGGCTGAAGTTCTTGTGGACAGGGAATACTATGATTTCCTGACCGCCGACCAGCGTATCGACGTGAATGCCAGCCGTATCTTCGAGGATGCGGACTTCGATGCGGATTTCGTCATCTCGATGGGTGGCGACGGTACCTTCCTCAAGGCTGCCAGCCGCGTCAGGGAGAAGATGATTCCCATCCTTGGTGTGAACATGGGCCGTCTGGGATTCCTCGCCGACGTCAGCCCGAGTGAGATAGAACAGTGCATGGAGGCACTCTACGAAGACAACTTCGCCATAGAGAACCGTGCCCTCATCAAAGTCGAGACTGATGGTGATCCGCTGGAGGGTTACAACTGTGCCCTCAACGATGTGGCCATCCTGAAGCGCGACACCGCCTCGATGATCTCCATCCGTGCCTGCATCAACGACGAGTATCTCACTACCTATCAGGCCGATGGTCTTGTGGTCTCCACACCCACCGGCTCTACAGCCTATTCCCTCTCCAACGGAGGTCCGATTATCGTACCAGGCACGAAGGTGTTCTCGATGACAGCTGTTGCTCCCCATTCGATGAACATCCGTCCTATTGTGCTTTCCGACTCCTCTGAAATCACGCTGACTGTCGAGAGCCGCTCGCATAACTTCCTCGTGGCCATCGACGGCCGTTCCGAGAAGTGTAAGGAGGGCACAAAACTTACCTTGCGGCGTGCTCCTTATGACGTGAAGGTGGTCAAGCGTTCACGTCAGAGTTACTTCAACACCCTCCGCGAAAAGATGATGTGGGGTGTTGATGCACGATAAATAAATAATGTACGCGCGACTTTCGTTTCTTAATTAGTGTTAAGAAATGAAAGATTTCTTCCAAAAAGTTTGGAGGGTATTGATTATTGGTGTACTTTTGCAGTGTACTATTGAGGTAGTGCACTATTACAAAGGAATAATCAAACAAAATTTTAACATTATGATAGAAGTAAATAACATCAGTTTTAAGTACGCAGGTCAGAAGGATCTGGTATTCGATGATTTCAGCCTGAAGCTGGAGGAAAACAACATCTACGGTCTGCTGGGTAAGAATGGCACGGGTAAGTCGACGCTCCTGTATCTTGTCAGTGGACTGCTCCGTCCGAAGAAGGGTTCTGTTTGTTTCAATGGCATCGAAACCTGTAAGCGACAGCCTGAAACTCTGAGCGAGATCTTTATCGTGCCTGAGGAATTTGATCTGCCGTACATGTCGCTCAATGAGTATGTGAAGATCAACCGTCCGTTCTATCCGATGTTCAGTACGGAAGTGCTGGAGAACTGTCTGAAGGACTTTGAACTCTCTACAGACCTGAAGTTGAACGCTCTCTCGATGGGCCAGAAGAAGAAGGTGTTCATGAGCTTTGCCCTTGCTGCTGGTACGAAGCTGCTGCTGATGGACGAGCCTACGAATGGTCTTGACATCCCCTCGAAGTCGCAGTTCCGTAAGGTGGTGGCCCAGTACATGACGGAGGATCGCACACTGATCATCTCCACCCATCAGGTACACGATGTTGAGTCGCTGCTCGACCACATCATGATCCTTTCTCAGCAGAAGCTGTTGCTCGATGCCTCAGTGGCTGACATCCAGGAGAAATATACCTTCGAGTATCGCACGCCAGCTGAGATGGAAGACGCGCTCTATGCTGAGCCCTCGCTGCAGGGCAATGCCGTGATCGCTCCTCGCAAGGCTGACAGCCCTGAGACACAGGTGAACCTTGAATTGCTGTTCAACGCTGTAACACAGGGGAAGATTTAGACAGAAGATATTTTTTTAGACAGAAGAACAAAAGAACAAAAAATATGTACTTATGTTCTTATGTCGAAAGAAAAAATAACAAGTTCTTATGTCGAAAAAATCAAAAGAATATGATACAGTTTAATTTCAATAGATTCGTAAAGTTGGCAAAATGGTCGCTGACGAACGACAAGAAATACCACGTGAAGACGTTCCTGCAGACGCTGGTAATCATGACGCTGGTCTTCCTGTTCTTAACCTCGATCACAGTCACATTCGGTAAGGACAATGCCAACTACCAAGCTTGTAGCATAGCAACGATCATCCTGTTTGCCAGTACGTTTATCTTGGGATCGTCGTTTATGTTCTATAGCATGGAGCGTAAGAACGATATGCAGGCGCTGCTGATGCTGCCGGCATCGAACTTTGAGAAGTACCTGATGCGCTATGTATCCTGGATACTGCTGTTGCCGCTCTATCTGGTGGCAACCGTTGCAGCCGACTTGGTGCAGTATGTGTTTGGCTTGGTGGTGGGTCACGAGGAGGTGCGCTTTGTGATTTCTGCAACGATGGAGATGCTGGGCAAGGCTTGGTCTCAGGTGCCAGCCGAGAAGCATTCTGTTGTGGTGATAGGACTGGCACTCCTCTTCTTATGGTTCCAGTCGTTTTATGCCCTTGGCGCCAATTTCTTCAGAACGAACAAATACAACTGGATTCCTACGACGGCTGTCATCATCGTGCTGTTCCTGCTGCTTGTCTGGCTCTCTCCTGACAGAGGTAAGATTGAACTCGTGAAGGAAGACTCGGCATCAGATACGGTGAAGAATGTGGTCTATGCTGTATGGGTGGCGCTGAATTACTGGCTGTCGTACAGGCTCTTCTGCCGTCGCCAGGTGATAGGTAAGTTTGTAAACGTTTAATGATAGAAAGGAAACAAAGATATGAATAGTTTTAGTATCAACAGGTTTTGGCAGATGCTTTGCTGGCTGATCAACGTGAATCGCGTCAGATTGCTGGGCTATACGGTAGGCGTCATGTTCTCTACATTACTGATCCAACTGATGATGTTCGTGTTTGGTTCATTCGAAAAGATCGTTCCTTATCTCTGGAGCTGTGTAAACTTCGGCTCGTTCCTCATACCGTTCGTAATTATTTTCACGGTCTGTCTGGCCTTCACAAGCTTTACCAGCATCGGCAGCAAGCAGCAGAGAGGCACCTGGCTGATGATCCCTGCCACCAATCTGGAGAAATACTTGTCGCTGATCGTCTATGTGACGGTGATCTGTGGTCTGTGTGCCATCGTGGGCTATATCCTGGGCGACTGTCTCCGCATGGCCAGCTTATGGATAGGAGCACAGTTGTCTGCCGATCCTGCCATGAAAGCATTTGAGGTGTACAACTATAATGCTGTGGATGGAACGTATCATCTCTGGTCTTCGACCGTGTACTGGGTATTCTGTGATATGACACCTCGTCTGTTGACGGTGTGGGGTAGCAGCATCTATTGGGATTGGTTCCAGTGGGCATCGTTGATTGTTCATACGCTGATGGCTATATGGGTACACTCGTTATTTACCCTGGGTGGTACGCTGTTACGCAAGTATGCATTCGTCGGAACGGGTGTGTTCTGGATTGCGGTTATGTTACTCTTCATGGGATCTCTCCATCGTCTCAACCTCAGCGTGTTTGGAAATATAACGCTTCCTGATGGTACTACTTATACAGGGACGGTTAACACGATGGCATATGTGCTGATGGTGGTGCTCCCTCTGCTTACTTTCTTTAATTATCGGACATCGTTCCGTATCTTCAAAGGTTTTCAGTTAATAACAAACAAGTGGACTAATTATGACATTCTCAAACGATAAACCCATCTACATCCAGATGGCAGACCGCCTCTGTGATGAGATACTTGCCGGCAAGTATCAGGACGACGACCGCATACCGTCAGTCCGTGAGTACAGTGTGCTGCTGGAGGTGAACACGAACACCGCTGTGAAGGCCTACGAGCAGTTGGCCCGTGAGGAGATCATCTACAACAAGCGTGGCCTGGGCTACTTCGTCACCCCTGGTGCGAAGAAGCAGATCCTCAAGGCTCGCAAGGAGGAGTTCATGAAGGAACGTCTGCCAGAGCTCTTTCGTCAGATGGCACTGCTCGACATCACCATCGACGATGTCGCAGAAGCCTACAAAGCCATAAAGAGTGTTAAATAAAAGCAGATTTTCCCGAAAGTATGCAACATTTTAAGGAGACAATGCGTCAAATAGACAAAACTAAGGTAAAAGATTGTTTTCATGATACACTTACAAGACATTAACAAGACCTATCAGGGAGCGCAGCCACTGCATGTGCTGAAGGGTATCTCGCTCGACATCGCAAAGGGGGAGTTCGTCTCCATCATGGGGGCCTCGGGCTCAGGCAAGAGTACCTTATTGAATATATTAGGTATTCTCGACAACTACGATTCAGGCACCTACGAGCTGGCAGGCGTGCCCATCTGGAACCTCTCAGAGCGCAAGGCGGCAGACTACCGTAATCGGATGATAGGTTTTATCTTCCAATCGTTTAATCTCATCTCTTTCAAGACCGCCGTGGAAAACGTTGAGTTGCCATTATTTTATCAAGGGGTGTCCAGGAAGAAGCGCCATCAGATGGCTCTGGAATATCTAGAGCGTCTGGGCCTTCTTGACTGGGCAGGACATTACCCCAATGAACTGTCGGGAGGACAGAAACAGCGTGTGGCAATAGCCAGAGCTCTCATCACCCGTCCGCAGATCATCCTGGCCGATGAGCCTACAGGCGCCTTGGACTCGAAGACCTCTGTGGAGGTGATGCAGCTGCTCAAGCAAATGAACCAGGACGAGGGCATGACCATCGTCGTGGTGACGCACGAAAGCGGTGTGGCGAACGAGACGAACAAGATAGTGCACATAAAGGACGGCATCATCGGTGAGATCGAAGAGAACCTGAACCACGATGCCTCACCCTTCGGCAGCGGAGGACTTATGAAATAATTTTAGACAGAAGTTTATTTTTAGACAGAAGAACAACATAAATAAAGATAATAAAAAAAATGTACTTATGTTCTTATGTCAAAAGAAAAAAGTTCTTATGTCAAAAAGACAATAATATATGCGTGATATAATAACTGAAATATGGTCGACGGCTCAGAGGAATAAGCTCCGTACAACGCTTACAGGCTTCGCTGTGGCGTGGGGCATCTTCATGCTCATCGTGCTGCTGGGTGCCGGCAACGGACTCATCAACGCCAACATGAAGATGATGGGCGACTATCTTACCAACTCCATAGAGGTTTATGGAGGTCAGACCTCGAAGGCTTATCAAGGTCTGAACGAAGGTCGCTATATCAGTCTGAACAAGCGCGACCTTTCCGATACCGAGTCAGGTTTCAAGGATCATATCGACGAGGTGGGTGCCTGCTACTATACCAGTGCAACCGTCACCAATGGCGAGGAGTATATGAGTCTGCAGATAGCTGGTGTCTATCCCGTTCATACGCAGATCGTGAAGCAAACCATGCTGGAGGGTCGTTTTATCAACGATATCGACGTGAAGGAAGGTCGGAAGGTGCTTGTGCTGACTGATAAACAGGCCAAAGAGCTTGAGCCAAGGGACTATAAGAAACTCGTTGGCAAGTATGTCAAAGTAGGCAACATCGCCTTTAAGGTGGTGGGTATCTATAAGGGTCGTGACGATGGTGGCGGCAATGCCTTCTCATCTTATACTACCATCAAGAACATCTTTGCTGCCAATACGCCCTACATTGGAAACATCGAGTACACTTTCCACGGGCTACCCACAGAGGAAGCCAACGAGGCCTTCGAGAAGATCTATCGTCGCAGGTTGAATGCCAACCATCAGGCCCATCCTGAAGACGAGCGCAGTATCTGGATATGGAATAATTACACACAGAGCATGACGATGGAGTCGGCTATGTCTATTATCCGTACTTTCCTCTGGGTGGTAGGTTTGTTCACACTTCTTTCCGGTATCGTGGGTGTGTCGAACATCATGCTCATCACGGTGAAAGAGCGTACCCACGAGTTCGGTATCCGTAAGGCCATCGGCGCCAAGCCCTGGAGCATCCTGAAGCTCATCATCATCGAGAGTGTCATCATCACCACGTTCTTCGGATATATAGGTATGATGATTGGTATTGCTGCCAATGAGTATATGGACGCTACGCTGGGTCATCAGGTCACAGACCTGGGTGGAGAGAAGATCACTTTCTTCATTAATCCTACCGTGGGGCTGGATGTGTGCTTCGAGGCGACGATGGTGATGGTCATCGCTGGTACCATCGCAGGACTGATCCCTGCTTACAAAGCAAGTAGAATTCGCCCCATTGAGGCGCTAAGAGCAGATTAAGGTTATGAGAATAGATATAGATACATATAGAGAGATTCTCGATACGCTGACGCGTAATAAGGCGCGTTCGTTCCTCACGGGATTCGGTGTATTCTGGGGAGTGTTCATGCTTGTCGGCCTCATGGGTGGTGGCAAGGCTATGAAGGAGATGCTCGACAAGAATTTCGAGGGCTTTGCTCAGAATACCGTGATCGTTTGGGCCCAGCAGACTACCAAACCTTATAAGGGCTTCCGCAAAGGTCGTTGGTGGAGCATGGATTATAAGGATGTGGAGCGACTGAAGCAGCGCGTGCCTGAACTCGAGAATGTGGTACCAGTCATCTTCTCGTCTTGGCGAGGTGGAAATACCGCCTACTATGGTGACCAGAAGACGACACCCCACATTCAAGGAACCATTCCCGAACTGGCTAACGTCATCGAACCAAAGATGTACTACGGACGCTACCTCAACGATATGGATATCCGTGAGCACCGTAAGGTGTGCGTTATAGGTAAGAAGGTGTATAAAGATCTCTTCAAGGGTGGTGGCGACCCCTGTGGTAAGAAGATCCGTGTAGACTCCACCTATTTCGAGGTGGTAGGCGTGGATTATGCTACTGGCGGCATCAATATCAACGGACGCGCTGAGGAGAAGATCACGCTGCCGCTCACGCTGATGCAGGCCATGTTTAACCGTGGTAATCAGGTGGATATGATCGCTGCTACAGGTCGCGGTGATGTGGTGATGAGCAGGATTACGGATCGCATCCGTGAGACGGTGGCCAGAGCCCATTACGTGGATCCCGCCGACGAGCAAGGCGCCATGGTGCTCAATACAGAGCTGATCTTCCAGATGTTCGACAATCTGATGAAGGGTGTCAACTTCCTTATCTGGCTTGTGGGTCTTGGAACGCTACTGGCAGGTGCTATTGGTGTGTCGAACATCATGATGGTCACCGTGCGTGAGCGAACCACAGAGATCGGTATCCGTCGAGCCATCGGCGCCACACCCAAGATGATTCTCTCACAGATCATCTCAGAGAGTATCGTACTGACGCTGGTAGCGGGAATGAGTGGCATCCTGTTTGGAGTGATGATCCTACAGATGCTCGAGATGAACAGCATGGAAGACGGCATCATCACCACCCACTTCCAGGTAGGCTTCTGGACGGCCATCTTCGCAGCCCTCGTAGTTTCGGCTATGGGTGTGCTTGCAGGCCTCGCCCCAGCTGCCAGGGCCATGAGCATCAAACCTGTCGATGCCATGCGTGACGAATAATATAAATACTACGAATTATACGAATTAAACGAATTGGCTGTGCAGAATAATTAGTGTAATTAGTGAAATTCGTAGTAGAAAGAAAGATAATTAAAAGTAAAAAAATATATTAGTATGAAACGTTATTCAAAACTGATTATCGCAGCGATTATCGCGCTGATTTTCATCGGAACATTCGTGTTCCTGTGGCAGAAGAGCCAACCCAAGGAGATTGTCTACAACGAGTTCACCCCCAAGAAGGAGGACATCCAGAAGACAACGATTATCACAGGTAAGATCGAGCCTCGCAACGAGGTGAACATCAAACCCCAGATCTCTGGTATCATCACGGAACTCTATAAGGAGGCAGGTGATTACGTGAACGCTGGTGATGTGATTGCCAAGGTGAAGGTGGTGCCTGAAATGGGGCAGCTGAGTTCTGCTGAGATGCGCGTCCGTCTGGCAGAGATCAACTTGAAGCAGGCCCAGACTGATTTCCAGCGCGAGGAGAACCTCTTCAACCAGAAGCTGGTGTCGGCTGATGAGTTCGATAAAATTAAGGTGGCCCTTGATCAGGCCAAACATGAGAAACTGGCTGCCGACGATGCGTTACAGGTGGTGAGAGACGGCTTCTCCAAGTCTAACGCCAAGGCATCATCCACGCTCATCCGTTCTACCATCAGTGGTGTCATCCTCGATATCCCCGTGAAGGTGGGTTACTCCGTGATCCAGGTGAACACGATGAACGAAGGTACCACGATTGCGACTGTGGCCAATATGAACAACCTGATCTTCCGTGGTAATATCGATGAGACAGAGGTGGGCCAGCTGGTGAATGGTATGAACATGAAGATCACCATCGGCGCCCTGCAGGATCTGAAGTTCGACGCCTCTCTGGAGTACATCTCTCCGAAGGCTGAGGAGAGCAATGGTGCCAACCAGTTTGAGATCAAGGCAGCCGTGATACTGTCAGAGGGCGGTAAGATCCGCTCTGGCTACAGTGCCAATGCCGAGATTGTGCTGGCATCTGTCGAGAAGGCCCTCAGCATTCCAGAGAGTGCCATCGAGTTCAGCGGCGACTCCACCTTCGTCTATGTTATCAAAGGTGAAGGCAAGAATAAGACCTATGAGCGTACCCAGGTTACTACGGGCCTCTCTGACGGTGTGAATATCGAGATTAAGAAAGGCCTCTCTGCCAAGGATAAGGTGCGTGGTCCGGAGATTGTAACAGACGACAAGGAAAAGTGAAAAGGTGAAAAAGTGAATTAGTGAAAAGGTGAATAATTGAAAAGATTATGAATAAGATAAATAGATTTTTAAAGGTAAGGAGGCTGGTGATGAGTGTTTCACTTCTCTCACTTCTCACCTCTCACCTCTCACCTCTAAATGCAGAAACCCGTCAGTGGAGCCTCAGAGAGTGCTGCGACTATGCTGTGGAGCATAACATCAGCATCAAGCAGCAAGAGAACCAGCGCCGTCAGCAGGAGCTCGAACTCTCTACGGCCAAGAACTCCCGTCTGCCAGATCTCAGCGCCTCCGCAGGACAGAACTTCTCCTTCGGACGTGGTCTGACGGCAGAGAACACGTATTCGAACACCAACACCTCGTCGACCTCGTTCTCGCTGGGTACCTCTGTTCCCATCTTCACGGGTTTCAGGATCCCCAATCAGATCAAGCTCAACCAGCTGAACCTCCAGTCAGCCACAGCCGATCTGGAGAAGGCGAAGAACGATATCCGCCTGCAGGTGGCCGAGGCTTATGTCCAGATTCTCTATGATATGGAGATGGCTGACGTGGCGCATCGTCAGATCGAGATCGACTCAGCACAGGTGGCTCGTCTGCTGGCCTTCGTCAACAACGGCAAGGCCGCAGAGGCAGAGCTCTCCCAACAGAAGGCCACCCTCGCCAGCAGCCGCCTCACTGCCACCCAGGCTGAAAACAATACCCGCCTGGCTATCCTTGCCCTCACGCAGCTCCTCGAGCTCCCCTCGCCCGATGGCTTCTCCATCGTCCGTCCAGACCTCAGTTCCGTCAGCAGCGGTGCCACAGCCGCCAACCTCACCCCCGACCTCATCTATGCCGAGGCCCTGGGTGTGAAGCCAGAGATCCTCTCCCAGCAGCTGAAGCTCAAGGGCATGGAGCACAGCATCAAGATTGCACAGGCCGACAACTATCCGACGCTCTCGCTGAGTGGCGGCCTTGGCACGAACTATTACACTACCAGCGGCTTCAAGAGCGATTCCTTCGGCAAACAGTTGAAGAACAACTTCTCACAGTACATCGGCGTCAATCTGAATGTGCCCATCTTCAACCGTTTCCAGACGCGCAACAACGTCCGTAGTGCCCGTATCAATCAGGAGAACCAGCAGTTGCAGCTCGACAACACAAAGAAGACGCTCTATAAGGAGATCCAGCAGGTGTACTACAACGCGCTGAATGCCCAGACGAAGGAGAAATCCTCTGAGGAGGCTGTACAGAGTTCCAAGGATGCCTTCGATCTGATGCAGGCCAAATACGAGAACGGCAAGGCCACCATCACGGAGTTCAACGAGTCGAAGAACAACTACCTGAAGTCGGAGTCCGACCTCGTGCAGGCCCGTTACGAGAACCTCTACCAGCAAGCGCTGTTGGAATTCTACCGAGGGCGAGACCTCAATTTCTGACAATGAATAATCCCTGCCAGATTCAGCAGGGATTTTTCATTTACCCTTTATACTCCGATGGGGTGACGCCAAACTGCTTCTTGAACACCACCGAGAAGTGGCTCTGGGTGCTGAAACCGCACTTGTCGGCAATCTCCGAGACGGTATATCTGCCGCTCTTCAGGAGTTCTGCGGCGCGGTTCAGCTTATAGGTACGGAAGAAGTTGGAGGGTGTCTCGCCCGTCAGCCCCTTGATCTTATAATAGAGCTTCGTGCGCGAGATGAGCAGCAGCTTCGTGATGCGTGTCACGTCGAGTTCCGAGTTCGACAGCTCTTCCTCCATCAGCTTGTAGAGTTCCTCCATGAAGTGCTTGTCCTGTTCCGAGAGGGCGTTGTCCACACCTTCTTCCTCCATGTTCGTGGCCTTCGTGAGGAGCTTGCGCACACGGTCGCGATTCTTCAACTGCGACTGGATGAGGGCTGAGAGCACGGCAGGCTCGAAGGGCTTCGTCACGTAGGCGTCTGCACCCACGCTGAGGCCCTCCACCTGATTGTCGGCCGTGATCTTGGCCGTCACGAGAATCACGGGTATGTGGCAGAGCTGGATGTCCTGCTTGATCTCCTGACAGAGCTCATAGCCGTCCTTGCCAGGCATGGCCACGTCGCTGAGCACGATGTTGGGCTCTTCGGCACGCATCTCTTCCAGCGCGGTTTCGGCATCGAGGCAGGTGATGAGACGATAGTCCTGCGAGAAGAGCAGCCGCATGTAGTTGATGATCTCCGTGTCGTCGTCGACGATAAGGATGGTGGGGCGGCTGTCGTCTTGAAGTGAGGCGCTCGTTTGGTTGCTTGCTGCCGTTGCAGGCGTAATGGGGTGGGGGGTGTCGACAATGCGATAGTCGGCCACGCCGTCGCCTTCCAACGGGCGTCGCTCCTTATCGGTATAGGCCTGCTCGTTCATGGGGTAGACGAGTGTGAACACGGCGCCTGTGCCCTCTGTCCGATTGCCGGCCGTCAGACTGCCATGATGCAGTTCTGCCAGACGGCGCGAGTAGTAGAGTCCGATGCCCGTACCCCAGTTGATGATACCCTTCGTCTGGTTGTCGAGCTGGTAGTACCGCTTGAAGATGTTCTCCTTCTGTTCCTCAGGGATGCCCTTGCCTGTATCGGCAATGGTGATCTTCACCTTCTCGTCCGTAGTGTCCAGTGTCACGTCGATATGTCCCCCTCGTGGTGTGAACTTCAGGGCGTTCGACAGTAGGTTCGATATGATTTTCTCCAGCTTGTCGCCGTCGGTCCAGGCCGTCAGCGGGTCCTTCATGCCAAAGCGGTTGAGGGTGATTCCCTTCTCCTTCATGTTAAACTCAAAGGTGTCGCAGATGTTGTTCATGGCATCCACCACGTCGATTTGTTCCACACTCAGTCGCAGCGTGTCGTTCTCAAGCTTGTTGAAGTCCATCAGCTGGTTCACGAGCTTGAACATTCTCTGAATGCTTCGCTGGGCGATGCTGAGCAGCGAGCGCTCCTCGCTGTCGAGCGACGTACTCTTGGCCAGCTGTCCCACGGGCCCTGCAATCATCGTCAGCGGCGTACGGAACTCATGGGCGATGTTGGCGAAGAAACTCATGTTCATGGCGTTCAACCGTTTCTCCTGCTCCTTCTCCATCTGCGCCTGACGGGCCGCACGGCGAGCCATCACCAGGCGGCGTGCGTTATGATAGAGATACGATGCCAGCAGACCTCCCAGTACGAGATAGATGAGCCATGCCCACCACGACCAGGCGGGGGCAGGCTCCACCACCACCTTCATCGTACGCTCGTCGCTGACAGGCTCGTCGCTGGCACTGTCGGTGGTGCGCAGTCTGAAGGTGTAGCTCCCAGAGGGCAGGTTGGCGTAGCTGGCCGTATGGTTGCTGCCGGCGTCGATCCACTCGCTGTCGAAGCCGTCGAGCTTATAATAATAATGCACGCGCTCATACTCTCCGAAGTCGAGGGCCGTGTAGGAAATCGAGAAGCTGTTCTCGTTGTGCTCCAGACGGATTTCCCTGCAGCTGTCGAGCATCGCTTCGATGGGGCCTCCGAGAGCTGGGCGCACCAGCTGATTGTGTATCTTCAGGTGGCTGAATCTGAGGGGGATGTTCCTCAGCGTGTCGATGTCGGCTGGGTCGAACATCGTGATACCGTCAGTACCTCCGAACACCAGACTGCCGTTGGGCAGTTGGCACGAGGCACGGTCTATGAACTCGTCGCCTGCCAGACCGTCGGCCTTGTAGAGCGAGGTGATGCGCCCCGTCTTGACATCCAGACGGTTCAGGCCCTTCATCGTACTGATCCACAGATTGCCCTGACGGCCCTCCTCGATGCTGGCCACATCGGAACAGGAGAGACCCGCTATGCGCGTCATCTCGTTGGTCTTGGGGTTGTAGCACAGCAGACCGTTGCTCACAGTGCCTATCCACACATTTCCGTTCTTGTCCTGATGCATGTCGGTGGGGATGTACACGCTACGACGGATGCACTTCTGCATGTCAGGGATTTCCAGCTGTGTCAGCTTGCTCGTCTGGGGATCCATCCGCGTGATGTTCTGGTAGAAGGCCGAGATGAGCATCTGTCCGTCGTTCAGCTTCAGGAGCGAGGGGATGAAGGTGTAGTCCACGTTGAATGCCTGCTTGGCCTCAGGCTCACTGCTGCCAGGATGGAAGCCGAAGAGGTAGGTCGTGCTCGATGCCACCCACACCGTCCCGTCGTCCGTCTGCTCGAAGTCCATCGCCATCGGCACGGGCCACTGTCCGAGTATGTTCAGTCGCGAGCCGTTATACTGGCACTTCATCACGATGTTGGCGGTCGCGAGCCACAGCCCTCCGTCACGGTCGCAGAATATATGTGTCACGGCATTCTTCGTCTCGCCGGAGGGCAGTCCCTCGATGACCACCTGCTCTGCCTTCTGCGAATGGCTGTGATACACGAATACGCCCTTCGACATGGTCGATATCCACAGGTTCTCCTGCTTGTCAACCTCTACGGCCATCACCGATGAGTTCTCGATCACACGGTTCAGATAGCTGTCGCTGCCGCCGAACTTCTCCTTGTAATAATAGTCGGCGAAGATCCCTTTGTCGTAGGTGCCCAGCCAGATGTTCTTCCTGGAGTCCTGGAAGATCTGCGTCACGTAGGCATCCGGCACGGGTATGGTGAAGCCTGCGTCGCCCTCGCCCACTAGCGTCTGGGTCAGCAGGTTCAGTTCGAAGAGACCGTTCTTCGAGGTATTTAGCAGGATGGTGTTGTTCTCCAGCAGACAGGCAGCCTGCACCACGCTGCCGTTCTTCAGCAGCCTCGCCCTCATCTCTGCATTCAGCGGCACATCCTGTCTGCCCTTTGTGTCGAACAGCAGCAGTGTGCCGTTGCCCGACGACAGCAGCAGACCGTTCTCCAGCATGGCGAAGTAGTAGAATCCTGCGCTCTCCGAGTGCCTGATCTCCATCCGTTGCTTGAAGGTGTCGCCAGCATAGATCAGCAGGTTCTCAGGCCCAGCAAGCAGAATGTCGTCGGCAGCGTCGATGAAGAAGTCGCCCCATGCCTGTCCTGTCGTCTGGCGGCTGATACGTGGCAGGAAGATACGGTGCAGCTCGTCGTAGACCATCACCTCTGTGCCGTTATACGCGAAGATGCGCCCCTTTGAGTCCATCAGCAGCTTGCGGGCGTTGCTGTTGCTCGTCTGCATCGGTATGCGCTCGAAGCAGTCTCTGCTGGTATATCTGCACACGCCGTTCACCGTAGCCACCCACAGGCGTCCCTGCTTGTCGCAGAGCAGCCCCTGCACGTTGTTGTCAGGCAGCCCCAGTGAGTCCCCCGTACAGAAATACTGGTGATACTCATGTCCGTCGTAGCGGTTCAGTCCTCGGAAGGTGGCGATCCACAACTGGCCGCTGGCATCCTCGGCAATCGCTTGCACACGGCTGTTCGACAGCTCCTGCGCCACCACCAGCCCATGCTCCTCGTCCTTGTCGCGCTGCTGCTGTGTCTCCGCTTTCTGGCAAGAAAGCAGCGCCAGCAGGCACGCCACAGAGGCTATCATCGTGAGTCTCTTCATCGTGCGTAATTCGTTAATGAGTTAATTTCTGCTGCAAAATTACAAAATAATTCTTTATTTTGCAAGTGAAGAAAAACCAAATTTATTTGTGTGTTTTCATTTTTTCCCCTATCTTTGCAGCAGATAATTAAACATGTGACTATATGAAGAAATTATTACTATCAGCAATTACAATGTTTGTCATGTGTCTGGCCGTGACGGCAGTACCCGCAAAGAAAGGGGTCTACAAGACGTTGAAGCTTGGCAATGGCCAGGAGATACGAGCCATGCTGGTGGGTGATGAACACGGCCACTACTGGAAGGGCGGCGACGGTAAGGCCTATGCGCTTAAGGGGGAGGCCTATCAG
This sequence comes from Prevotella sp., assembly GCA_016286585.1. Lineage (GTDB taxonomy): Bacteria > Bacteroidota > Bacteroidia > Bacteroidales > Bacteroidaceae > Prevotella. The sequence continues at coordinate 22,487 of JAEETC010000015.1, forward strand.
GTCGTAGATGAAAAGCCGATTATTGAGAAAGCCCGCGCACGCCGTACAAAGGTCAATGCACAGCGTGTCAGGCGGTTGTCGCGAAGTCGAGGCTTCGCCGAACCCAAAGACTATTTCGGAAAATACAGATGTGTCATTATTCTGGTAAACTTTGCCGACATGACGTTTCAGGAAGCCCATGACAATGCCCTGTTCAGCCGTATAGTCAACGAAGAGAACTTTAGTGAAGGATACTTTGTAGGGTCTATGGCCGACTATTTCAAAGCCCAGAGCTGCGGCCTGTTTGAATTGGATTTCGATGTGGTAGGTCCCGTTACCGTCAGCAAAGACTATTCTCACTATGGCGTCAACGACAGTATAGGAAACGATCTTCATGCTGGAGAAATGGTGATAGAAGCGTTGAATCAGGTTAAAGATCAGGTTACCGATTGGCATCAATACGATTGGGATGGAGATGGCCTGGTGGATCAGGTCTATTTGATTTATGCAGGAAAAGGAGAGGCTGATGGTGGCGCCGAAGACACGATATGGCCCCATGCATACGAACTGGAAGGCGCAAAAGAAGACGGCGATGGTACAGGTGCGGTTGAAGTAGACTCTGCTCTTTTTGTAAACAGCTATGCCTGCGGATCAGAGTTGGATGGGTTAGGACGTATTTGCGGCATAGGCACCATGTGTCATGAGTTCAGCCACTGTCTGGGCTATCCCGACTTCTACGACATCGACTATAGTGGAGGTCTGGGTATGGATAGTTGGGATCTGATGAGTTCAGGCTCTTACAACGGCGATGGCTATTGTCCGGCCGGATATACCGCCTACGAACGCTGGTTTGCAGGATGGAAGGAACCGATAGTGCTGGAAGCTAACGACACGACAATAACGGATATGGAACCGCTACAGGAAGGAGGCGATAGCTATATCATCTATAACAAGGGCAATCGCAATGAGTATTTCATTCTGGAGAATCGCCAGTTGGTTAATTGGGATGCCAAACTGCCAGGTAAAGGTCTGCTGATGATCCATGTAGACTATGATATGGCAGCGTGGGCCGCAAACGGACCCAATGACGACCCTGAGCATCAGCGCATGGCATGGATACCTGCTGATGGAAAATATCAGAGAGTATTAATCGATAGTGTGTATTATACAACTTGGTCAGGGAAGTCGCGTGACCCATTCCCTTTAGATACAGTATCGGCTTTCAACAAGAATTTCAAGATTGATGACGAGTGGGTTGCGAACGTTGTCAAACTGTATAATCAGAATACCGATGGAACTTACGATGTGGACTGGTCGGTAGAGAACATCACCCAGAATGCCGATGGAAGCATATCGTTCAACTTTGTGGCAGCATACCAGGACCCCACAGGTATCAAGGGCATTGCCATCAGAAAGGAAGATGACAAGTGGTACGACCTGCAAGGCCGCCAGCTAAATGGCAAACCATCGGGAAAGGGCATCTATATCAACAACGGCAAGAAACTTCATTTAATCACACGGTAGTTTTTCGAGAAAGCCACTATCTATAGCTTGACATTATTACCTCGAATTATTTGGAACTGCTTAAATTGGATAGTTATGCAGAACAATTCATCAGTGGAAGGTTGGTTTATCAACGATTTTCATCGCAAGAACAGCATGGATGCTCAGCGGGAGGTACAACAAATGTCATTGCATCCCTGCTCTCGGGAGCAGAAGCTGGCACAGATCCGCAGGATCAGGGAACACTCAGCGACTACCAAAAAGAGTGCCAACTTGGAGCGCAGCAAGAAGCTGTAATCGAGCAATGGGCTAAGGCTGTGGGCTTATGGACTGAGTGTGTCGAAGAGTCGTTGCCCCAGAGCCTGGGAGAGCAGATAGCAGAAGGAGGCGAGGCTGTCGTTTATGATCATGGCTCCACACTTATCAAGTCAATTGGTCTCGACTATTTCATCCAGCCCATCTTCGCCCTTGACAGGATTTCACTTCACAATACCTATTTTCCTGAGACAAGGCTAACTGTGCTTGGTTTTGGCCGTGACAAACGTGGCGAATTTAAGATTATTGCTGAGCAGCCTTTTATTAATGGCCAGCCCGTGAGCGACGATGAGATTGCTGTCTACATGCGTCAAATGGGCTTTGAACTTAAAAATCCTCGCAACTGGACCTACACGACTCCAGACATCTATCTCAGTGACATGCATGACGAAAATGTCATTCGTTCCAACCATTCAGACACTATCTTCGTAGTTGATTGCGACATACGCATCAACACACCAGAACTGCGCCAAGGAGGAACAAGGATTTTGTCAACGGAAGTGCGATTTGTGTAACACAACGTTCCACCCCATGTGTAATAACTATAATATGAGAAAGGTTTATTTATCTTCAGTATTACTTTTGAACGTTGTTTCAATGCACGCTCAGAAAATCACGAAAGGGTCATTTGGTGTTTTGGCAAATGAAAAAACAGTGAATGTTACTATCGATTACAGTGATTCTAAAATTGCAGGGGTTCCATTCGAAGCTTTTCTTGAGACTGAAACTAAATGGGAAGAAGGATACAATGAGATTATGTTGAAGTTTGTAAAAGCTGCAAACCAAAATAGTAGCGGCATCATTTATTCTTCAAAAAAAGCAACGGATTATCAATTAGTGTTTAAGGCTATAGATGTTGATGGGGATGGCGAAACATCTGGATGCCTTTTGTTGTTGGATAAAGATAATAATGTAATTGCTGTAGCAGAAAGAATAAACGCTAATGGTGGCAAATTTGGGTCTCAGTTAAATTTGATGAGTGATGCGTCAGAGAGATTAGGTAGAAAAGTCGCGCAGTTTATCAAAAAGCAATTAAAACGATGATACAAAAGTAACATAGAAGGGGACGTTTAAGTGTTAATACTTTTCTCATAAAATATAGTTAGAAATCATCTTCAATTCTGGCAAAAGACTTCACTCCATTTATCACATCTTGCACAGCATTGTATTCTGCTTCGTATAATGCATTTTCAAAATCGATAAGTGCTTGGAAACGGTTCTGTTCTTTACTCCTTGCATGATTTTTCTCTTTTGTAAGACTGTTAACACGTTGCCAATGAATCATATTAGAAGGGCCTTGGTCTTTGCCCTCACCAGGTATTCTATAACGGTCTGTTACAAAATTCGTAAGAGTGTATCTATACTTCTTATTACGGACTTCTATTAAAAGGCCGAATTTAACTGTACTTGCAGCCTTCTCCCATGTACCGATATTATCAGGTGCCCACACACCTACAGAAATATACTTTTTCCCTACCTTTAATTCTACATCACAAGCTACTTTAGTAATACCACCTTCCAATTCGCTCGAAATATCAGCCTTATATCTCTTTGAGATTGAATGGATGAATTCTCTTGCTAACCCAATGATAGTATCTGCTGAAAACTCACATTCTACAACTCCTGTGAAGATTATTTCACCAGATTCATTTTGAGGGAAAAGGCATTTTCCCACAGGACCATTAGTATCAAATGCAACATTCATCAAGTTCTGAGAGTAAATAGGGCTAAGAACTAGTGACAAAACTACCAAAAGAAAAAGTCTTCTCATGTTTCAAATGTTTTTAGTTAATAATTAGACCTCAAAATTAAGAATTATCTCGCAATACTCCAACGATTTTCTCAAAAAATTGCATTTTTTTCCTTATTTTCTTTTGTATTCCAAGAAAAAACGCAAAAATTGCTACAAACACATAGTTACAGGAACGATGCATCAGGACATACTAGGGTCTGGCACTTTTGTGTCTTTTATTGCTGTTTATATGTTAAAATTGTATGTTAAAAGTTATTAATATTACAATGATAATTGCTCATAGAATTAGTTGTTTACTTGAGAACCTACATATTTTTGACTAAACTTTCTGAAACTTAGATGGTTAATAAAATTTTAACTTACATAAAACCACCACAGAACCACCATAGAACCACCATGGAACCACCATAAAACTTACATGTTAACATCATTCTCTATTAAATAGGCGTGTTATTATGTGAAAGTTAATATGCATATTCTTAACTATTAGTTTACTGCCACCTTTCTCCTAGTAACCTGCCACCTTTCTTGGAGTTTACTGCCACCTTTCTCCGAAATTCTCTCGAGAATTTCGGAGTTTACCCTATCTAAACTCCGAAATTACCCTATCTAAAGTCCGACTTTACTGCCTTCAAACTCCGAAACAGGGTTATACTTTAACACAATCACAGCAATATTGTGAACGTATTTGGTCTTTTATGGTAGTTCTATGGTGGTTTCATGGTGGTTCTGTGGTGGTTTTATGTAAGTAGAAATCCTGGCAAATTATTTATAATCAACGATTTAGTCCAAAAATATGTAGGTTCTTTAAAATTGCATTGAATTTTTATTAAAATTGTTGTATGGCTACATTAACAACACTTCGCATACTTTTAGCGTTACTCCACGGTGAATGGTATTATCAACTCGATGTCGTCATAGCCTTTGGTGCCGCCGCCAGGGGTGGGATCGTCAACGACACGATACATCACCCTGGATTTAATCAAAACATAATAAATGCCCTTGGGCAGAGGGTCCATCGCAGGATAGATGTCCTCAGCAGAGTAGGAGGTGGAAGTACCATACCTGTCGTCGTGAACATAGCTTTCATCGTAAATCCAAGGGCATGACCAATGAAGGCGGCTGTGGGCTTCAACCGTTAACCAGCGAAGTTCCATCGTATAAAAAGTACTCTCCCAAGAATTTTTGACATATTCTCCATCGCTTCGGTAAACTGACATCGCACGAAACAGGACATCCCGCTCATCGGCCAAGTGGAGCTCATAACGCGTTTTGTTGTTGACTGTCACATCGAAAATGATGTTCTCACCCTCTTTGAAGGTTCTGGTCCAGTCGCCTTTTTCGTTTCTCAGGCCATAGCCCAAGCTATAGGCATCCGAGTGAAACGTGGCTTGATAACCCGTCAGTTCGTCGTCATCACTGCTGCAACTGCTCAGCCCTGCTATCGTCAGGAGCAGCGCGCTCATCCATAAAACGCAATTCTTCATCTTTGTCTGATTGACTGCAAAGTTACACCTTTTTTACCATATAATACGCAAATGGTCAAAATCTTGTAAGGCATGGCGTTAAATTATGTTATACATGATCGCTATTTATTATTGAGGGCTTTCTCTATGGCTTCTCTGATGGTATCAATTGTTGAGAATCCTTGCTGCTTGAAGGTCTGTTCACCCTTGGCGTTGTAGATGACATAGAAGGGAATGGCTGTGCATTCGTATTGTTTTGAGATATAACGTTCCTGTTCTTCAGTCAGGAAGTAATGCTCGCCAGGGATGTCGGCAATATACGCCTTCCAGTCCTCGTATTTGGAAGAGGACATGGCAATATAGATGTACACGATGTCTTTGTCTTTGAGTTCCTCCTTGAGGGGCTTCATTTTCTCGTGTCCGAGCTTACAGGGGCCACACCATGTTGCCCAGAGGTCTACCAGAATGGTCTTGCCCTGATGTTTGTCGAGAATGGTTTGCAGGATGTTCTCTGGTGCCACCTCCGTCATGTCGAGGTAGTGGACGTTGCTGGCAAGTCCTTGTTTGTTAGCGGCAATGGCCTGCTGATATTCTGCTACATATTTGTCGTAGATCTCAGACAGGTTTTTGTCCTCGATGAGTGGTTTTTCCACCTTCTTGGCATCGAGCACCTGGGGTAGGTAATAGCAATAGCGAGCCAGGTCGGCCTTGAATCCTTTGGCGTCGGATAGTGCCTCGTCTTTAGCGGCGCTGACAAAAGAATGGCCAAACACCAGATGTTTTTCCTGTACTTCTTCCATATCTAGTACAGATTTCTGATGATTGGCGCCCTTCCCCTTGTCAGCGGCCTGCTGATACCAGGCCTTGTCGGTCTTGGCGAAATAGCCCTTATAACCCACGAACTTGGTATTGGCTGAAGAGTCATCGTGCAGCATATCTATGAGTAGCGTCACTTCCTTGCCTGAAGCAAGATAAACAAAAGCCATCGAAAACCAGGGGACGTTGAAGATGGTAGAATAGACCAATTGTGGTACGCCAATAGGCAGGCTGACACTGGCCTCGCCCTCATCGTTCAGATGGATCTCCAGTTTCTCTGTCTTTGAAGGATTCTTTAAATCGATATATTGTATTTCAATTCCCGTATTCATTCCCTTCCGATAGTTCAACGACTTGAAATAGATGGTTGCAGGCGTAGCGTCGTATTTCAGTTCTGCCAATTGGTCGTCCTCTGCATCATCGGGGATGAAATCTGCAGGCACAGGGGCAGCAGGTATCATGTAGTCCTTGTCGTGGAGACCAAATACTTTGAAATCGTTGGGTGCCAGACCTTCTATGAAGTCGAATTCCTTCGTGTTCAATGGCAGCGGCTTGAAATAAAGCACAAAGTTCTTCTTGGCGCTGTCATCCAGAATGGTCCACTTGCTCAGTTCGAGGCTGTCGCTGCCAGCGATGGCATACTGCTTGCCATTGGCTTGCAGATAGCTTCCACGACTGATCTGGAAGCCAGCACCAGGCAACAGATGGATACTGACGTATAACGCCGTCCGTTCTTTCGTCATTTCCACTTTCTGGATGACAAAATACGGAACGTCTGAATAGGCTACCGTTGGCGTTTCCCAAACAATGGTCTTCTTGGCCTGCCCCGCCACAGCAATGAGGGCCAGTAAGATGGTAAGGATGGTTTTCTTCATATTCGTTTCTATTTTTGTTTTATAAACGCTGTTTTTGTGAAAATGTATCGCCGAGATGCGTTAAAGATTCCAAATTTGAACGAATCCGACAAGTTTTGAACAAATCGGAAAATGCGAAAACACTATTGAACACTATCGAAAATCGTTTGGACGCATCAGAAAAGCGCCACCGTGTTTTATGGCTACCTTTGCACCCAGATTCGAAAACATTCATCTAACAATTAAAACTCAAACAATTACAAACGCAATGAAAAAAAGCAGTATTCTGATGATGTTGGCGGCACTGATGATGTCGGCCACATCTTTCGCCCAGGGAATCAAGGGCACTGTGATTGACGAGAACGGCGAGGCCGTGATCGGTGCAACGGTCAGCGACAAGGCTGACGCCAAGAATGCCACGATCACCGACTTCGACGGTCACTTCACCGTTAACGTGAAAGCTGGACAGACGATCGTCGTCTCCTACGTCGGCTACGAGACTCTGGAGGTGGCCGCCCAGAACGGTATGACCATTAACCTGAAGCCCGACAACAAGGTGCTCGACGAAGTGGTGGTCGTAGGTTATGGTGTACAGAAGAAGAGCTCGGTGACGGGTGCCATCTCGCAGGTGAAGCCTGAGGACATGGAGAACCGTACGATCTCGAACGCCCAGCAGGCCCTGCAGGGTAAGACCTCGGGTGTGCAGGTGATATCTACATCGGCCGCTCCTGGCAGCTCACCTACCGTACGTGTGCGCGGCTATTCCTCTAATCAGAGTAGTAACCCCCTCTACGTGGTCGACGGTGTGCGCCTGAGCGACATCAGCGGTATCGACCCCTCGACCATCGCCTCGATGGAAATCCTGAAGGACGCCGCTTCGGCCGCCATCTACGGTGCCGAGGCTGGTAACGGTGTGGTACTCATCACCACCAAGAAGGGTAAGCCGGGTGAGGGCAAGATCTCCTACGACTTCATGTGGACGGACGAGAGTCTCGCACGCATCCCCAAGATGCTGAACTCTGAGCAATACATCCAGTATATGGACGAGGGTAACATCTTCACCAAGGACTACCTGCTGAAGAACTGGGACGGTGTGACGAACACGGCCTGGACGGATGTGGCCTTCAATCACGGACACATGCAGAAGCACGCCCTCTCGTTCACTGGCGGTAACGACCGCGGTAACTACTACCTCTCACTCGCGTACCTTAATAATGATGGTATCGTGAAGGGCGACGCCGACACTTACAAGCGTCTGACGGCCACCATCAACGGTGAGTATAAGATCAAGGAATGGCTGAAGGTGGGTACGACGAACCAGATCGAGAAGTACGATGTGCGCTCGGTATCGTCGAACAACGAGTACGGCTCACTGCTGACCTCCATCCTCATGCTCGATCCTCTGACACCAGATACATACACTGCCGAGAACCTGCCTTACCACATGGCCAACGCCATGGCCAGCGGCAAGCAGTTCCTGCAGGATGAGAACGGCGACTACTATGCCGTGTCGAAGTTCTATGCCGGTGAGCAGTATCACCCCATGATCATGCGCGACAACAATACCTCGAAGACGACGGGCTTCAACGTGAGCGGTTCTATCTACGGCGACTTCACACCCCTGAAGGGTCTGACCGTCACCTCGCGCTTCGGCTATCGTCTGAGCGGCACCCGCAACAGCGGCGCCTCACTGCCTTTCTACGGCAACGCCGTGCAGAGCCGCGACTATCTCGACTTCAGCGCCAGTTCATCCACCTCGATCTACTACCAGTGGGAGAACTTCGCCAACTATATGCGCCAGTTTGGTGGTCACACGGTGACAGCCATGGCCGGTATGTCGTTCCAGAAGTCTTCTGGCGACAGCGTGTCTGGCTCGCTGACCAGCAACGGTGAGGATGCCCTGAAGAAGAACGATCCGTTGTTCTACTATCTGAACTATGCCAACGCTTCGGCCGTGAAGGGCGTGAGCGGTGAGACTACTGAGAGTTCCAAGTACTCGTACTTCGGACGTCTGAGCTACGACTACTTAGGCCGTTACCTGCTGCAGGCTTCGCTGCGTGCTGATGCCGCCGACCTCTCGAAACTCTCGAAGAAGACCCGTTGGGGTTACTTCCCCGCTGTGTCAGTAGGTTGGACCATCAGCGAGGAGAAATTCTTCGCTCCGCTCAAGAAATGGTTCGACAGCCTGAAGTTCCGTGCCTCTTGGGGACAGAACGGTAGCCTCTCTGCCCTCAGCGGATACAGCTACAGCACGGATATGGCCCTTGGCGGTCTCTATCCTTTCGGCTCTGGCATCAACTACACACAGGCTGCCGCTCCCTCGACCATGGGTAACGACGACCTGAAGTGGGAGACCTCTGAGCAGCTGAACTTCGGTTTCGACGGTATCCTCTTCGGCGGACGCATGACCTTCGGCATCGACTACTTCACCAAGAAGACCAAGGACCTGCTGGTATGGAACACCACACCGTCGCTCGTCATCGGCGGCAGCACATCGCCTATCAATGCCGGTAACGTGGAGAACAAGGGCTTTGAGTTCGAGCTTGGCTGGCGCGACCACATCGGTGACTTCAACTATGGCATCCGTGGTAACCTCTCGACACTGACGAACGAGGTGACCTACCTCGATCCATCGCTTACCCGTCTGGGTGGCAGCACCTTCCATACCTACACGGTGACCTACTTCGAGAAGGGCTATCCTGTGTACTATTTCCGCGGCTACGAGTTCGCAGGTGTTGATCCTGCAACGGGTAACCCCACCTTCAAGGATCTCGACGGCGACGGCAAGGTGTCTGACGGCGACCTCACCTATATCGGCGATGCCATCCCTGACTTTACCTACGGTATCACACTGACGGCTGCCTGGAAGGGCTTCGACCTGACCGTCTTCGGCACTGGCTCAGTGGGTAACGAGATCTTCAACTGTATCAACCGTCCTGACTATGCCGCTTCCAACCGTCTGAAGGAAGTGTTCTACGACGACCGTTGGACGCCCACAAACACCAGCGGCAGCGTTCCCAAGGCTGGTGCTTCTGATATGGACAAGTACGCTTGCTCAAGCGCCATGATCTATAACGGCTCTTACTTCAAGATCAAGCAGATTCAGCTGGGTTACACCCTTCCGAAGAATCTGATCAAGAAGATCTGTCTCAGCCACGCACGCCTCTATGCTTCTCTCGACGACTACTTCACCATCTCCAGCTATCCCGGCTTCGATCCTGAGGCCAGCGCCAATGTTACATCGGGTATGGGTATCGACAAGGGTAGCTATCCGACCTCTAAGAAGATCGTGTTTGGTCTGAACGTGGAATTCTAATGAAGGGATAAAAGATTATAGTTAAAAGTTTATAGTTTATAGAATATGAAAAAGAATATATTATATATCGCGTTGCTGGGTATGATGTCGCTGATGACCGTCAGTTGTGACAGCGAGCTTGACATCGAGAAGCACGGCAACCTGGGAAGCATGGATGACTTCTATACCACCGATGAGAATACCATGCAGGCTACGGCCTCACTATACACCCAGATGAGAGGCTTCTACTTCAACTGGTTCTTCACCAAGAACCTGCTGGCAGACGATGTCTGGTGCGGCGGTGGTTCTCGTGGTGACAACGGTGAGATGGAGAAACTCAATGAGTACACGTTCGGCACTGACTGTAGCATGGTTGAGAGTCTCTATTCCGGACTCTATGGCATCATCTACAAAGCCAACCTCATTATCGACAAGACAGAAGGCGAGACAGCTGTCATGAAGCGTGCCATCGCCGAGGCCAAGGTGTTCCGCGCATGGGCACACTTCGAGCTCGCCACACTCTGGGGCACGGCTCCCGTGGTGGACCATCTGCTGGATCCAGGCGAGTATCGTCAGGCCAACAGTGAGCCAGGTGCTCTGTGGGCCAGCGTCGAAAGCGACCTCAATGAGGCCATCAACAGCGGCATGCTCCCCTCTAAGAGCAGCGCCAACGACGAAGAGACGGGTATCCGCATCACCAAGGAGACCGCTCAGGCATTCCTCGGCAAGGCCTACCTCTTCCAGGGTAAGAACAGCGAGGCTGCCCAGATGCTCGACAACGTGATCAACTCAGGGAAATACGCCCTGTATAGTGGCGAGTACGATGCTCAGTTCCACGCTGCCGCCAACAACAACTGTGAGTCAATGTTCGAACTCCAGAGGCGCAATGACACGGAGCAGATGTGGAACCAGATGGACATGACGTTCCTCATGCAGGGCTGGCGTACCAGCGTGCTGAACTACGGCGGACAGGCTGCCAATGTGCTGGCACAGGGTACGTATGGATTCATGAACCCGCGTAAGTCGCTCTATGATGCGTTCGTGGCCTGGGAAGGTGCCAACGGCTATCGTCTGAACAAGACCGTGCTCACCTACGATCAGGTGGCTGACTTCGGTGTGACGCTCCAGACGGGTGCCTACGTCTATGGCAACGAGGGTTACTTCATGTGGAAGAACCAGGCCTATAAGGAGGACTGCGTATCTGATATGTCATTCTTCCAGGCTGCCCAGTACACCAACCTGAAGGTGATGCGCTATGCCGAGGTGCTGCTGTTGGCCGCTGAGGCTCATCTGCAGGCAGGAAACACCAGCAAGGCCCTCGACTATATCAACCAGATCCGTACCCGTGCTCAGGAGACGCCTCTGACCTCTGTCTCTTTGAGTGACATCAAGACAGAGAAGCGTCTGGAGCTCTGCAACGAGTGCGTCAGATTCCAGGATCTCGTGCGCTGGGGCGATGCCCAGTCGGCAATGGCTAATCAGGGTAAGGAAGTGCCTGCCTATGCCACCACAGGTACCGAGTGGCTCTATAAGAACGAGAACTACGGCTTCAAGGAGAAGCACAACCTGCTGCCTATCCCTCTGAAGGAAATTGAACTGAATCCCAATATGGAACAGAATGCGGGATGGTGATTTTGAAAATGGACAATTGAAAATGGATAATTGATAATTGAAAATGATTATGAAACAGAAAATATTATATATCATCTGTGCGATCTGTGCGATCTGTGTGACCACAGCCTGCGACAGCGACTCTATCGAAGGTCTCAATGGTGAGTTCAGCGACATCACCTTCTGCGACTTCACCACAGCCAGCGTCCAGCCCACGGTTAAGTTGGGCAAGGGTGTGAAAGCTCTGAACACCCAGTTCACGGATGCCGACGGTCACAACCTCACACTCACCTTCGGCAGCAAGGAGTGGATCCTTGGAGAGGGCTCGTTCGCCCCTGTGGCCAGTGTTAGCACTGACGGCACCTATGCAGGTTCCATCAATGGTGCTGCCATCACCGAGGGTACGATGGATGTCAGCCTTGTGGGCGAGACCTACTTCGTGAACGGTCTGGTCAAGACTCAGGATGGCAAGCAGTTCAAGACTTACTATAAAGGTCCGATGACTTTCGAAATCGGCGAGGATGATCCAGAGCCCAGTGGCTACACCATGAGCATCCAGACCAGTACGGTTGAGATTATGGACTGGACCACCTGGCAGACCACCTCTTATCCTGACGTCACCAAGTACTCGATCACCATTTGCGATCCGAATGGCGCTCAGGTGGCCTACTTCGATGTGATCAACGGCAACGATAAGAAGGCCGAGCAGTTGACGGGCAGCTACACCATCGTTAGTGATGCCCACGATGCGATGCAGATCAGCGCAGGCTACTCTCTGCCGGATTATGGTATGGCTGGTGGTACGGCTTATCAGGACGCTGCAGGTAAGATGCAGTATCTGACTGGTGGAACCGTTGAGATCACCACCGCTACAGGTATCGACGGCAGCACACTCTATTCATTCAAGGGCACAGGCCTTGCAACGGTCGACGTGGCTGGTACTGTTGGCAGTGGTGCGTTCAACATCATGTTCGTGTCTTTCCTCGACGTGAAGGGAACGGTTTATAGAGACGTGACGATCAACAGTGAGATCATTGGTACTCAGATGAAGTACTCTGTCTATCTGCCTGAGGGTTGGGACGGTCAGACCACACTGCCTGTGCTCTATATGTTGCATGGCTATGGTGACGATCAGAACTCATGGCTCGACAAGGGTAATCTGGCTGCCCTTACCAGTGCTGCTATCGAAGCTGGCGAGGTAGGTAAGATGGTGGTGGTGACTCCCGATGCCATGCAGACCTTCTATTGCAACGGCTATCAGAACGGCTTGGCTTATGAGGACTACTTCTTCAATGAGCTGGTTCCTACCATCGAGATGTTGTTCAATGTGGGTAAGGACAAGTCCATGCGTGCCGTCGGCGGTCTGTCGATGGGTGGCTATGGTACCCTCTACTACGCTGTCAAGCATCCCGAGATGTTCTGCTGTGCATACGCCATGAGTCCTGCATGCTATATCGACGGTCTGCCCAACCTGTTCGAGCTCTATCCGGCCGCCAATGCTGCATCACTGCCCGACCTGACCATGGAAGTAGGTACGGAGGACACCACCGTCTATAGTATGTGTCCTTGGCTCGCTGGCACCATCCAGCCTCTTGGCCTGGCTAATTTCGAGTACATCGAGCGTGCAGGTGTCCATGATTGGGCATTCTGGAAGGGATGCTATCCTAAATTTTTGAAGAAACTTGGTAATTATTTCAAATAAAATGTGTATCTTTGCACCATTGAATAGCTAAATATTGATTGACAATGAGAAAACTAATGATTGTGGCTGCCCTCTGCCTGATGGGTATGGCAGCCAACGCTCAGCAGAATCTGAGCTGGGGACAAGGACCTCAGGTGGCTTCGCCTGATGTGCATGCTGACAATTCCGTCACTTTCAACCTGATTGCTCCCGAGGCCCAGAAGGTGCAGATCACTGGCGACATGCTGCCTACGAAGAAGGTAGAGTTCCAGGGCAATACCTACGACATGCCTGGCGTGGTGGATCTCGTGAAGGACGACAAGGGTGTGTGGAGCTATACCACAGAACCCCTGAAGCCTGAGCTCTATACCTATAATATGATTGTCGACGGCGTGAAGATCATCGATCCCCTGAACGTCTACAACATCCGCGACATCAGCAATCTGTTCAGCGTATTGCTCATTGGTGGCGACGCCCGTACAGATCTTTATAAGGTGAACAAGGTGGCTCATGGCACCGTCAGCAAGGTGTGGTACGAAAGTCCTACAGCTGGTCTGACTCGTCGTGTGACGGTCTATACGCCTGCCGGCTACGAGACCAGCGGTAAGGAGTATCCTGTGCTCTACCTGCTGCATGGTATCGGTGGCGACGAGAATGCCTGGAGCGAGCTCGGACGTGCTGCCCAGATCCTCGACAACCTCATCGCCCAGGGCAAGGCTGAGCCCATGCTCGTGGTGATGACCAACGGCAACATCTCGCAGGAGGCTTGTCCTGGTGAGACCTCTGAGGGCTTCGTGGCTCCCACGATGATGCTTCCCAAGACGATGGAGGGCTCGTTCGAGACGGCTTTCCCTGATGTGGTGAAGTTCATTGAGAGCACTTACCGTGTGAAGAAGGACAAGGCCCATCGTGCCATCGCTGGTCTGTCGATGGGTGGCTTCCACAGCCTCTTCATCAGTATCAACAATCCGGATCTGTTCGGCTACGTAGGACTCTTCTCTGCAGCCGTAGACCAGCAGCAGCCTGATCCCAACGGATTCCCCAATATCTATGCAGACAGGGACAAGAAGATCGACAACCTCTTCGCCAAGAATCCCAACCTCTTCTGGATCGGCATCGGCAAGACCGACTTCCTGATTAAGAACAACAACGACCTGCGCGCATATCTCGATTCGAAGGGTCACAAGTACACCTACCTTGAGACCGATGGCGGGCATATCTGGCGCAACTGGCGTATCTACCTCTCAGAGTTTACACCACTACTCTTTAAGTAATATAGTCTTATGAAGAAATCCGTAATTTTCAGTCTCGCAGCAGCTGCTGTCGTTGTGGTCGGTTGTAGCACAGCCGACAAAGCCCCTGTCCAGAAGACCCTCAATCAGGAGGAAGTGATGACCAAGATGTCTCTCGAAGACAAGGCTCATTTCGTCATCGGAACAGGTATGGCTGGCTTCTCTGGCAATGACGCCGTCATTGGTGCCACCCGCAGTCTCGTTCCTGGTGCCGCTGGTACCACCTATCCTCTCGACTCCCTCGGCATTCCTGCCATCGTACTGGCTGACGGTCCTGCCGGACTCCGTATCGATGCGACGCGTGAGGGTGACTCTGCTACCTATTACTGCACGCACTTCCCCATCGGCACGCTGCTCGCCTCTACCTGGAACACCCAGCTCGTGGAGGAGGTTGGTGAGGCCATCGGCGAGGAGGTGAAGGAATATGGTGCCGACGTGTTGCTGGCTCCTGCCCTGAACATCATGCGTAACCCCCTCTGCGGACGTAACTTCGAGTACTATTCTGAGGATCCCGTGGTGGCTGGTAAGACCGCTGGTGCCTATATCACTGGTGTCCAGAAGAACGATGTCGGCACAAGCATCAAGCACTTCGCCGCCAACAACCAGGAGACGAACCGTATGAACAACGATGCCCGCATCTCCCAGCGTGCCCTCCGCGAGATCTACCTCAAGGGCTTCGAGATCGCCATCAAGGAGAGCAAGCCTTGGACGGTGATGACCTCTTATAATTATATCAATGGTGTCTACTCTTCTGAGAGCAAGGATCTCGTCGAGACCATCCTCCGCGATGAGTGGGGCTATGAAGGAACCGTGATGACCGACTGGTTCGGTGGTAAGGACGGCGCCAAGCAGATGTGGGCCGGCAACGATATGCTGCAGCCTGGTAAGGCCGAGCAGTTCGACAGCATCGTCGCTGGCGTGAAGAGCGGCAAGCTTGCTGAGGCCGACCTCGACCGCAACGTCTCCCGCATCCTCAGCCTCATCGAGAAGAGCCCCCGCTATCAGGGTTATGAGTTCTCCAACAAGCCTGACCTGGAGGCTCATGCCGCCGTCACCCGTCAGTCGGCTGCCGAGGGTATGGTGCTGATGAAGAACGAGAAGGCTCTGCCTTTTGCTGAGGCCGTGAAGAACGTCGCACTCTATGGCAACACCTCCTACGATTTCATCGCTGGCGGAACAGGTTCTGGTAATGTGAACCACGCTTACGTTGTCTCTCTGCTCGATGGTCTGAAGAACGGTGGCTACACCGTCTCTGAGGAGTTGAAGACCACCTACGAGACCTATATCGCTGACGCCAAGAAGGCCGCAGAGCTGGCTGCCGAGGAAGCTGCCAAGAAGGATCCGAAGACCGCCATGCTCGTGAAGTTCCTGCCGCAGCCCCTGCCTGCAGAGAAACTTTTCACTGCTGACGAGCTCACAGCCCAGGCTGCAAATGCCGACATCGCCGTGATCACCCTCGGACGCCTCTCTGGTGAGTTCCTCGATCGTAATGTCGCCAACTTCAACCTCAGTCCCTCTGAACGTTCGCTCATCGAACAGGTCTGCGACGTCTATCACAAGGCAGGCAAGCAGGTGGTGGTGCTGCTGAACATCGGTGGTGTCATCGAGACAACATCGTGGAAGGATCTGCCCGATGCCATCCTCTGCGCCTGGCAGGCAGGACAGGAGGGCGGTAACTCCGTCGTTGATGTGCTGAGTGGCAAGCAGTCGCCCTCTGGTAAGTTCACGATGACGTGGCCTGTCCGCTTTACCGATGCCTACAGTTCCAAGAACTTCCCCATCGACCAGGATCCCCGCATCGACATGATGAACCAGGGACAGAAGGGTAATGTCCGCACCGTCGACTATACTGAGTACGAGGAAGACATCTACGTCGGCTATCGTTACTTCGACGCTTTCGAGGTGCCTGTGGCTTATCCCTTCGGCTATGGCCTGAGCTATACCACCTTCGAGTATGCTGATGCCAAGGTTGCTGACAAGGGCGAGGGCTATGAGGTCAGCGTCACCGTCAAGAACACTGGCGATCGCGAGGGCAAGGAGGTTGTAGAGCTCTATGTCGCTGCGCCTGACTCCAAGGCTGCCAACAAGCCCGTGAAGGAACTCAAGGCCTTCGCCAAGACGAAGAACCTGAAGCCTGGTGAGAGTGAGACCGTCAAGCTGGAAGTGAAGGCTGCCGATCTCGCCTCGTTCGACGAAACCGCCTCTGCATGGGTGGTCGCCGAGGGTGAGTACCAGTTCCTCGTGGGTGCCTCGTCTGCTGACATCAAGGCCACGCTGCCCGCCAATGTCAAGGCTGTCACCATCAAGGCTCACGATGTCCTGAAACCTCAGGCTCCGCTGAACCTCTTGAAGCGGTAGTCCATTCCCCCTGTTCAGGGGGAGAAACAGTTACACTAATCCCCCGCTTTTCTGAGCGGGGGATTTTCCTGCCTTGAAACTCGGACTTTCCTGCCATGAAAGTCAGACTTTCATTGAACGAATCGGAACGCATTTGAACGAATCGGAACGAGGCAGGACACTTTTGAACACTCACGACATTCAAACGTACGCATAAGAAAGTACGTTTGCAAAATTTTCCCTACCTTTGCACTCGAAAATTCAAAAATATTTCGTATATTTGCAGTCGACAATCATTTATAACAAAAACAGATATGACAAAGAGTTTTTCGATTCAACAGGTTAGTATGGTAATTGTGGCTGTGGTCGCTCTGTGCGGCTACAGCCTTGGTATGTCCGCCCAGAAACTGACGGCGGCTAACATTGACGAGGTCGTGAAGGCGATGACGCTCGAGGAGAAGTGTCACATGGTGCTCGGTCGCGGTATGCACTTCAACGACGACGCGAAGTTCCCAGGTACTGCTGGCAGCACATTCTCGGTAGCCCGTCTGGGCATCCCTGAAACCTATTGCGCTGACTCTCAGCAGGGGCTCCGTATGAATGCCACCCGTGCGTGGGATCATAATGATTATTATCCCACGGACTTCGTGGCCTCGATGACACTCGCCTCGACGTGGGACCGTGAGGCTGCCTTCAAAGTAGGACAAGGTATCGGCAACGAGGTGCGCGAGTTCGGTCTTGACTGGATCCTCTCGCCTGCAATGAACCTCATCCGCAATCCGCTGTGCGGTCGTAACCACGAGTATTACTCGGAGGATCCTTACCTCTCCGGCACCATCGGCGCAGGTTATGTGAAGGGTGTGCAGAGTGAGGGAACAGCTGCTTGTCCGAAGCACTTCGTGGCCAACAACCAGGAAACCAACCGAAACAACAATATATCACAGGTGTCGCAGCGTGCCCTGCGTGAGATCTACCTGAAGGCTTTTGAGATCATGGTGAAGGAGAGTGATCCCTGGACCATCATGACCTCTTATAATAAATTGAATGGTCCGTATGCCGTGCAGAACTACGAGTTGCTGACCACCATCGTTCGCGACGAGTGGGGCTGGAAGGGTATGTATGTGTCTGACTGGAATGCTGGCGACGATGCCGTAGCCGCTATGCTGGCTGGTAACGATATGCTACAGCCCGGACAGGACAAGCAGTATGAGGCCATCCTCGCTGCCGCTAAGGACGGAAAGTTGCCGATGGAGGTGCTCGACGCCAATGTAAAGCGTATCTTGGAGTATGTCATCAAGACGCACAACTTCAAGGGATATAAGTATAGCAATGAGCCCAACCTGAAGGCTCACGCAAAGGTAGTCCGCGAGGTCGGTGCCGACGGTATCGTGCTGTTGAAGAATTCCGGCATCCTGCCTTTGGCTGGTAAGAAGGTCGCATTGTTCGGTTGCACGAGCTATGACTGGATCTCCGGCGGTTCAGGCTTTGGCGGAACCTCTGTAGGTCACTATACGGTTTCTCTGATTGAGGGACTACGCTGTGCAGGCTACGAGGTGTACAAGCCGTTGATCGGTATCTATACCCAGCACCTCGCTGCCGAGGAGAAGAGACTCTTCCCCAACGGCCGTCCTCCCTTCTCACTGATGCCTCCTGCACGTGCTGACGAGAAGCAGTTCACGGTTGAGGAACTGAATGCTGCCATCGAGGGCTCTGACGTGGCCATCATCTCACTGGGCCGTAAGAGCGGTGAGGCTGCTGACCGCAGCGAGACCGACTTCTACCTGAAAGATGGTGAGAAGCAGCTTATCAAGGCCGTCAGTGAGGCTTATCACGCTAAGGGCAAGAAGGTCGTGGTGCTGCTCGACATATGCAGTCCTATCGACGTCGCTTCATGGCAGGATCAGATTGACGCCCTCGTCTGCACCTGGCAGGGTGGTCAGGAGAGTGGTTTCTCCGTGGCTGATGTGCTCAGCGGCAAGGTGAACCCCTCTGGCAAGCTGCCGATGACCTTCCAGATCAACTACGGCGATGCCTACGCTGACAAGAACTTCCCAGCCAATGTCGATGATAAGACGCTGGGCGCGATGTTCATGTGGGGCTATAACAAGGATCAGGCTCCGAAAGAGCGCA
>JAEETC010000327.1 GCA_016286585.1 Prevotella sp.
AAGGTACAGCGAAAAAATCATTCCCACAAGAAGGCACTTTTTGGTGAGATAGTTACCAAAAAGTAGGAATTGTGATGTTATCGGGCTTCTGCGAAGGTGACATTAACTTAGATTAACTAAGTGTAATGCTGTTACTTGGTAACTATTTGTTACCTTTGCCGTGTAAAAACGGCGAGAACAGGCTGCACCTCAGCAATTCGAGCAGGCTCGATTGCATTCGGTTTGCACTGTCCTTGCGGCAAAATCAATGGTTATGGCAGATATTAAAGCAGAGTATTTAGCCTGTCCTATCAGGCAAGTAGTGAGTCGTTTCGGTGACAAGTGGTCTATGCTGGTGCTCTATATGCTTCACACCAGCGAGACCGGCGTATTGCGCTTCAATGAAATCCGTCGGTTGATGACGGACTGTTCCCAGAAGATGCTCTCGCAGACGCTGAAGAATCTGGAGCAGAGTCACCTTGTTCATCGCGAGGTCTATCCGGAGGTTCCTCCCCGAGTGGAGTATTCCCTGACAGAGACAGGCAAATCGCTGATGCCAGCACTTACGGCTCTGATAGCCTGGGGCAAGGAGCATTTCAATGAAGTGGTAACAGATTAATATTTCGGCATTCAATGACGTTACGCGAACTCATTACAGCGTAAGCCTAAGGGACTTTTGGGATGACATGATGGACTTAAGAAAGGCAAAGATTATTAGATAATTGGAATTTATGCATAAAGTGAAGAGCTACATTACCATGCTCGGTACAGGCAATGCACTTGCCACCCGATGCTACAACACTTGCTTCACGCTTCATGGCGAGAAGGGGATGCTGCTTGTTGATGCCGGTGGAGGTAATGGTATTCTTACCCAACTGGAGAAGGCAGGAATAAGGCGTGAGGACATCAGCGACCTTTTCGTCACCCATGCTCACACGGATCATCTGCTGGGCTGTATCTGGATCATGCGGATGGCACTCCAATTCCGATACCCTCTCCGTGTATGGAGCCACAAGAAAGTACTCAATCTGCTAACCGACATCTGCCGCCAGATTCTACCGAGAAAAGAATCAGATGGTATAGGGGATCTTGTTACTATGCACTATATTGAAGATGGTGACAAATTCGAAGCAGGAGGCTTCCCACTGCAATGTTTCGACATCCATTCCACGAAAGAGCGCCAGTTCGGATTTGCCGTCCAATTGTCAGATGGGGGGCATCTGTGTTGTCTGGGCGACGAGCCTTTCAGTCCCCAGTGCCGTCAATATGCCGAGGGTTCCGACTGGCTGATGAGCGAGGCCTTTTGCCTGTACGAAGACCGCGAACAATTCCAGCCATACGAGAAACATCATAGCACGGTGCTCGATGCAGCGCGTCTGGCAGAGGAATTGAGAGTTAGCAACCTTATTCTGTATCACACAGAAGATCGAACGCTTGACACTCGTAAGCAAAGGTACAAGGCCGAGGCAGAGACTGCATTTAGTGGTCACGTCTGGATGCCCAATGATTTGGAAAGGATATCTTTATAATTCCAATTTGCAGAAACAATTGATGAAACACTTGACAAGAATAATAGATATAGAACGGTCAATAGCGGAAAACCGTATGTGCCTTTTCTACATCAAGGCTCCAGATTGTGGAGTCTGCAATGTCATGCTTGATAAAGTGATGAGGTTAGCAGACCTGTTCCCGTCTCTTACTTCTTTCTATACAGATATCACCGAAGAGCCTTTAATTGCAGGCCATTTCCTGGTCTATTCAGGGCCAACAGTATTGCTTCTGATGGATGGCAAGGAGGTATATCGTGGTTCCCAGTTCATTGATTTGGAGGAACTGGAATACAACATTAACCGTTTTCTTACGCTTTCAGAACAATGACTGACTTCGATTCCATTTGGCACACTCAGGATGAGATTAGAACGGTGGTGAATGCTGTTCTGGGAGAATGTATCTGGAACCTGAGCTATAATGAGCGACGGATGGCTATTGAATTGGAAATTACCAAGTATCTGGAAGAGGAAGAGGTTGACATGCTAATCAACCATTTTTCAGTTCCTGCTGATTATGATGGCGTAGGTTCGAAAGGAACAAAGTTCGTGTTTTACATTTAAAAAGGGAACTCCCATTTCTGAGAATTCCCCGTGTCCTTTTTTGAAGGCATATATAGAGGCAAAACGTAATCCTTATCTG
>JAEETC010000101.1 GCA_016286585.1 Prevotella sp.
AAGGCTGCCAGTTTAATATCCCGAAATAGTCGAAGCGGTACTTGTCGCATTGACCGTTCGCCTTAACTTCGCGACGTAAAATGTTGGCCAGTACCCTGTCGGCAGGAAGCCTATATGAAAGCTGCCCTCTGAGATTATTGGGCCTAAAAGCACCAACAACAAGACAAGAAAACATATCAGATGACTGATTTCACCATACGGACAAGTAACAGTCAAAATAGGACAGCAGCAAGTCAAAACCGCTGATTTTACTCGATATTACATGTTTTTTCCAATTTAGTATGTAACAACACTGATAAAGCCTTACCTTTGCACGGCTATAGCGAAAGCCTTTAATTTGTCCTTTACTTTGAGTTCGTTATGCACCAGACTTCTAAAACAAGATGTCTGAGAATTGATGTTAAACATGAACCACCTATCAGGTTCAGCAAAGAAAGTCATATGAATCATCAGGTAATAGACATTGAAAGCCGTCCACTGCAGGAACTCACTTTGAAGGATGTTCTCCCCTTCTTCAGGCAAATCATTTCCGAGGAAGTCAGGATAATGGCCAATCCCCTTCCAATGAAGATTTCTGGTATGAAGAACGAGATCACAGAGAACATCCTCAATAATCCGGAGAGGTACACCTTCGGGATGGTCGGACTCGCAGATGTGCTGCATTGCAGTGTCAAGACAGCCTATAACTACAGAAGTACGGGCGATTATGACTCCGCCATCATCAAGTTCGGCAAAAGGGTTATCATAGACAAGGTAAAGGCCACCGAAATAGCCCAGACACAAGGTAAGAACAGGAAAGTAAAAACCAAGGCAGTATGACAGTATGTATAGCAGAGAAGCCCAGTGTGGCGGGTGACATCGCCAAAGTTCTGGGAGCCAACAACCGCAAAGACGGCTATTATGAGGGTAACGGCTATCAGGTGACATGGACGTTCGGGCACCTGTGCTGCCTGAAGAGCCCTGAGGAATACAACGGTGACTGGAAAAAGTGGTCACTGACATCCCTTCCGATGATTCCAGACCGTTTCGGGATTAATCTCATCTCGGAATCAGGCATCAAGAAACAGTTCGGAGTCATCAAAAAGCTCTTATCCAAGGCTGACGCCATCGTCAACTGCGGCGATGCCGGACAGGAAGGAGAACTCATCCAGCGCTGGGTCATGCAGTTGGCCGAAGTCCGTTGTCCCGTCAAGCGACTGTGGATCTCCTCCCTCACGGAAGAGTCCATCCGAGAAGGATTCAGGCATCTGAAAGACCAGCGACAGTACGACAACCTCTACTATGCAGGGCTGGCCAGGGCAACTGGCGACTGGCTCCTTGGCCTGAACCTCACACGTCTATACTCCCTGCTTTATGGCCATGACAAGGTCCTTTCCATCGGACGTGTCCAGACCCCGACACTGGCAATGCTCGTCAACAGGAAAAAGAAGATCGACACCTTCAAGCCAGAACCCTACTGGCAACTGACGACCGACTACAAAGGTGTGACATTCTCCTCAGAGGAGGGTAACTACACCGACAAAGCCAAGGCAGAGCAGGCTCTGCAGGACATCTTGGGAAAGGAATTCTTTATCGACAGCACGGAAACGAAAGCCGGTAAGGAATCCATTCCCCAGCAGTATGACCTCACCTCTCTACAGGTCGAGTGCAACCGTCGCTTCGGCTATTCAGCGGAAACGACGCTCGACACTGTACAGAGTCTCTATGAGAAGAAGGTCACCACCTATCCGCGAGTAGACACCAGATACCTTAGTGACGATATCTATCCCAAATGTCCAGACATCCTCAAAGGTATATCCGGGACATACGGCGAGCTTACCAGCATGATAAGCCGTCCACTCAGAAAGAGCAAGAAGATCTTCGACAGCACGAAGGTCACCGACCACCATGCTATCATACCCACAGGCAAGGAGCCTCACGGCCTGACTGAGAAGGAAGGCCGTGTCTTCGACCTCATCGCCAAGCGCTTCATCAGCGCCTTCTGCGAGGACTGCACCTTCCTGTCAACCGTCATTTCCGCACATAGTGGCAGCATCAAGTTCAAGGTGACGGGTAAGGAAATAACAGATGCAGGATGGCGCGTAGTCTATCGTGGAATGGCAGCCGATGAAGAGGAAAAGGATGAAAAGGACAACGTCCTCCCCCATTTCACCCGTGGAGAGCGAGGAGAACATCATCCCTCTCTACAGGAGAAATGGACAAAGCCACCCGTACCCTATACGGAAGCCACGCTTCTCAGAGCCATGGAAACGGCAGGAAAGTTCGTGGAGGATGAAGAGCTGCGGGCAGCCCTGAAGCAGAACGGCATCGGCAGGCCCTCGTCAAGGGCTGGGATTATAGAGACCATCATCAAGCGCGGTTATGTCCGTCGGCAGCAGAAGCAGCTGCTACCAACGGACATGGGGATGTCCTTGATTGACATCATCAAGACAGACCTGCTGAAGAGTCCAGAGCTGACAGGCATCTGGGAAAAGAAGCTCCGTGAGATAGAGGATGGTCACTACAATCCCGCCCTGTTCATGGAGGAATTGAAGCATCAGCTCAGAGAAATTACAGATAATGTCAGAGACAACTTCATACCCTCCGTCACCATCACAGCCACCGGCAACTATTCCACGCCGAATGTCAGGCGAAGCACCAGGACATCAGGGAAAGGGAGATACAGAAAGAAACGGTGACTCTGCAGACAGGCCTCGGGCATGTCAGGCCATCCTGCAAATGAAGCAGTGGCGGCATGTGGTATGATGCCGTCTGAGCGAAATGGCAGCATGGCGACAAGTACGAAGCCCGTCGGCAATGTCACAACCGCTCTCCCTCCCTTCAGGAGTCCCCGACAGAAGGTGAAAGCGGTATTACCTTATCCCATGCTTCGAAGAAGGACGGCATAACGGGAATACGGCTTTCAGGGGTGTCTGGAGGTTAAAAACAGAAAGAAATAGTTAATTCCAGAGTTAAAAAACTCACGGGGAACAGTATTAGATATAAAATGATTAACTTTGCTTCATAAAAGTGATGATGATAAACAGAACGATAAGAATCGGAATGATGCTGGCCATGTGTGCATGTACCATGACAGGCATGGCACAGACAGAAGAGAAAGATCGCATCGCATTGGAACGCGATACGGTTATTCCTCCTGTAATCAGAATCACGGAAACACCATTTCTGTCTCATACCACCACAAGCGATTTCAGGCACATCGACAATACCAACAGCCTACAGCCTGCCTTGCAACAAAAGAAGATTGATTTCAAGGCAGACCATCCCAAACTTGAAATGCCCAGTTTCAAACTTTGGGAAGGAGGCAGCCTGAACGTCAGCGGGAGTAACGCTGCCATACCAAGTCTGATGTCTGCGTCTATGGGCGCATTGTCGCTGACTCAGGATATCGGGAAAGTACGTTTGACGGCATCGGCACTGGCCTACAAGCAGTGGACTCCTTCCATGGGAGGTGTCCATACCATGTACGGCGTAGGAGGCCTTGCCTCATGGCGGCTCAGCGACAACGTCTCTCTCCATACCTTCGGCAACTATTATCCTGGCATGGCTGGCGGATATACCATCGGCGGCTATGCCGATATCCGTTTCAGCGAACACTGGGGGGCAGAGCTGGGTTCTTACTATGAGTATAACGCATTTCTCAACCAGAGGCACTTTGATCCAATTGTCACACCATACTACCGTTTCAACGACGGCACCAAGCTTCGCATCCCCATCGGGCCATTAGTCAGACAGGGATTCCTAGAGCTAGGACGCATGCTGAACGGCCACTAATAAACAAATGATTATGAACAAAAGAAAAGCAATCATATCCATCGTGCTCTGCCTTACCACACTGGCAGTAAAGGCACAGCAGAAACTGAGCATCACCTATGACGGACGGATGTTCACCGATATCATGCTGTACGGTGCTGACGGCAAAGCCCATCCGGCCAGGGCCATGATCAGCACGGCAGTCGAAAGCTGCGTCATCGACTCTGCATTCTACCATTCCACGCTCAAAGGCAAGGATAAGGGCAAGAAAGACTATGTCGGCGGCGAATTCGGAAAAGTCATCGATGTCACCAAGACCACGCTCGACAGCCTGAGCTTCGACGGCAGGGAATACCGTGGAGTGACGGCCATTATCGCGCCACTCATCGACAAGAAGCCGTATGACGTGGCCATCGGCGCATCCATCCTTGACGGCCAGACCTGGCTCATCGACATGAAAGACTCGCTCATGACGCGAATAGAGCAGCCCGCCAAGGGTCAGATTGCCACCATTGACTGTCTGCGCGGCAACAAGAAGGCCGGACAGTCCTATCTCATGTATATCCCACTGAAGGTACAGGGCAAGTCGTTCGACTGTCTGTTCCATACGGGAGCCAACGGCATCGCCATCACCAAGAAGATAGCCGGACAGCCGTGGATTGCCGAAGTGTTCGAGGGGAGCGACGGAGGCTATTTCCACTATAACGCCCGCCACCAGTACAGGCTGCCTAATGCCAAGGTTAAAGTTCCCTATACCAAATGGGAGATCACGGAAACCGTGAAGTATGTCCCGATGCTTAACTACAACTGCGTCGGCAACATCCTTTTCCACGGCCACACCTATGTCCTTGACTACAGGAAAAACAGAATCCTGATTTATTAGTCTCGAACTGACAAACAAAAATTTAGGAGGTCCTGCCACTTGTGACAAGACCTCCTATCATTTTTGCTCCTACTGTTTAGATAGGAATGGCTACGCCAACGCCACCGCAAGAAGGCTCACCAGGAAGCGTTTTGATGGTGTCACTCCATCCGAAGATGTGTGTCTTACACCATGCAATGGCTCTGGAAAGCCAACTACCACCTACGATCTGACGCTGTTCGCTCTTTGAAAGAGCAATGAATTTCTTGTTCATGATTGAAAACTTTTAGAATAACTGAAATTAAATAAATAACATAGTCTCTCCGTCCATGAAGACGGAGCCAAGAGAACCAGGACACGAGTCCTGTACGTTCAGAATCCCTCAAAGGGATCAGGGTTCGGGCCGTCAGTCGGACCGAACAGTTTCTTAATCAGATCCTTTATGAAACGAGGGAGCCAGCTTCCGCCAGTTATCTGGCGCTGCTCATTCTGGCCAAGAGCAATAAACACATTGTTCATCATCTTAATTGTTTGTTTAAAGCATTACGTTGATTATTTGAGATTAAAGATATGGTCTGCTAAAGTATCGAGGCGGTCATCATGCGATATGACAATGACAGTACGCCCCGAGTCCCTTTCCTCCCTGAGAATGTCCATGATGCATGCCGTACCATCCGCATCTGCAAAGGCCGTCGGCTCGTCAAGCACCAGAATCTGCGGCTTGCGTATGAGCATACGGGCGATGCTGATACGCTGGCTCTCGCCACCGCTCAGACTCTTGCCACCCTCACCCACCATCATGTCAAGACTGTAGCGGGACAGGTCAAAACCCGTTCTCCTGAGAACCCTCTCAACCTCCTCGTCCGTCCACTGTTGTCCGCAGAGGATATTCTCGCGGATGGAAGCATTGTACAAGGCTGCGGGCTGTTCACAGTAGCCGACGGTTTTTCTGAGGGATGTGGTACTGATTTCTCCGACAGGAATTCCACCTAAGAGGATTTCCCCCGAGTCAGCTTCATACATGTTCAGGATCAGTCTGGCCGTCGTGCTCTTGCCGATGCCGTTTCGTCCCTTGATCAAGGTTATCTTGCCAGGAAAAGCCTTGAAGCTGAACCCATCGAGCACCTTCATGCCATAGCCATAGGCGAAGCATACATCACGGAACTCAACAGGAAAGGACTTCCCTGACACAAGTTCTATTCCATCCTGCCGTTCCTGCTCAACAAACATGATATCGGATAGCCTGTCTGCCGCACTCCTGATTTCCGGCCATGATATGACAAAACCGATTACGCTAACGACACTGCTGACATATAGCGTGAAAACGGTCATGGCCACGACCATCTTACCAAGGGACATGACACCTATACTGATATAGAAGGAGCTGACCACAATGATAAAGATCGTAGCGATACTGCATACGGTCTGGATGAGAAGCCTGGCATACCGCATCCTCACCATACCGCCATAGCTGACGGAGGTGAAGCGTTCATAAGCCTTCTGTAACTTCTCTGAAACCCCATCCTGCCAGCATAGCTGTCTGGTCTTCATCGCCATGGTGACATGCTCCGTAATGCCAGAGGTCATCAGGGCCTGAGCCTCCATCATCTGAGTGCGGTTCCGTTTCAGGTAATGGTTGACGTGCCAGCATACCAGCGTATAGGCAGGTATCAGGCCGATGGCGCAAAAACCCAACGGCAAGGACATGGAGAAAAGGACTATGACCGTACCAATGACGGTAAAGGCACCGAGAGCCAGGCCTGACAGTCCTTCCGTCACATAGCCTTTGATACGCGACACATCCAGAAACCTTGAAACGACCTCTCCTACACTGATAGAGTCGAAAAAGGAGGCTGGCAGCCTGAAGAGATGGACGCACAGCCTTCCCACGAGAGAGTTGTCTATCTGTTTGCTGACCATGGCATGATAGCCGATGGAAAAGGCATTGAAACCAAAGAGGACAGTGATGATGCCAAGGAACACAAGGGAAATGAACTTGATTTCCATGTTTCCCTGACCAGCCAAACGGTCTGTCACCCATCCGGACAGAAGAGCCTGGGCGAAAGACATAGCCATTATCAGTAAGGAGCAGACAAAACTGACAAGGATATATCTCTTATAGTCAACTATCAGAGACAGGAGGAAACGGGTATTTCCAGTCCCTGCAGGGACAGTAGAGAAATCAGAAGCCTTGCTTGCCAGCAGGAACACACCGCTGCATTCACCTGCAAAGGACTCGAAGCTGCACTCATGCATCAGGCCGTCAGCAGGATCCATGTAGCTGATGCCGTCTGCTGATGTCCCATAAGCAACGACAAAGTGCTGTAGCCCGTTGTTCTTTGAGAGATGGACGATAGCGGGAACAGGAAGTTCCTGCCATTGTCTGCTGTCCCATTCCGACAGGTCAGTTCTGACAGCATCCAGTCTGATGCCAAGTCTCTTGGCACCTTCCGACATCCCCAGGACAGTCGTCCCCTCACGTCCCGTAGCGGATATCCTGCGGGCATAGCCTATGCCCACCCGCTTGCCGTAATGGCCGGCGAGTGAACACAGGCAACAGGGGCCGCAGTCAGTTATCCCGTGTTGCTGGAACAAACGAGTTGTGTTAAAGAGAGACATCGGATAACCTTATTTAAACATCAAATACCAGTTCATTTCTTCTTTTTACGCTTCTTCCTCCACGTATAGACATACAAGAGAAGCTGTTTCATGACAAGATCCTTCAGTCCGTCTTTCTCATAGGAAACATATAAGTCAGCAAGATTCTTCTTCAGGACTGTCGGCGGCAGTTCCTTACCATTCAGTGTAGCCTTGATGACATACTTCCCATCCTTTCTCTTGGTTACGGATGCCTTCTTATATTTCGTCTCATCGAGCAGGCCTCCATTCATGACATTTGGTCTGAGAGCCATCCTGTCTTCGGAATCTCGCATCTTGGAACTGTCAAGCATCACCTTGGGACATCTCCGCATGATACGGTTTACATCCTTTTCCGACATCATCACCATACGCCTTGATTCATCATCACCAAGGTATCTGTCCCACAAGGGAATGCGGAATTTCCCAGCCAGCCATTCTGCGTCGTAGCCATAGGACACGAAGGTACCATTAAAGTCCATGATCAATATATCATCAGGGTACTTTCCCTTCTTCTCACAGAAGTCATTGAAACACATAGCACCGAATAATTCCAGTTCCTGTCCAATCTGAAGACCCTTTCCTTCATACCAATCCAACATAAAACTCAGCATATCGGCCAAACAACCCACAAAACTTACCTCTGTCATTCCGACAAACCATTTGTGATCGGAAACGACAAAGTGCGGCATACCTTTGGAGCTAAAGAGGCAGAACCTGTCTTCGGCCAGTTCAAAGAACGGAAAACGTACCCGTTTTTTGATGCCCTGTTCTACTACTGTGACATAAGAACCGATGAGTTCCAAAGTCGGGTGATGAATAGTCCTGTTACCGAGTCGCAGTCTGGCATAGTCAATCATCATCTGCTGGAGGGCTAAGGTCACACAGTCCTCATCCTCGAAAGCCATATAGTCAAAGTCAAGCTGGGAATGGCTTGTCTCATGCCCAAAGTGTTCCCAAATGACGGGCAGGCTGCATTCACTGAGCATCATACAGCTATATGCAACATCCTCATAAACAACTGTAGCCGTCTGCCAGCCCAGTTTCTCGAACAGCATGTCAGCACATCTTCCCACAACCATATAGTTCTGCAGCGTCCCACGGAAGATAAGGATGCTTTCCGGGTTCTCCTTTAGGAATGATTCCGTTTCCTCGTACATGACTTTGACAGCCTCGTTGCCGGAACGGAAAGTTCCACGTTCCCTAATCCTGTTGACAGCCTTGACAAAAAGGGCACGTTCATCTGGTTTCAGCCCTTTTAAAATATGGTAAAAAGACTGTTGGGGCGTCATTTTCTCCATTTTCAATGAGTTCTGAGGATCATATTCCGGTCCACCATACTTTTCCTCATTTTCTTCCAGCCAATAATGGAATCTTATAAGACTGGCTTTTTTCATGAGCCACCAATAATGGTCAGATTTAGCATTATCGCATAAACGCTCGAACATCTGCAAAGCCAACTGTATCTTTCTGTAATCGGTCATATCCTAGGGTAACGGTATTTCAAATGATTTCACAACTTCCTTGCCGTCTTTGTCTATGAAGAGCCAACGCTCTGCCTTGTAGTCCATACCACTGTGGCTGACGGCCTGATAATCCACACGGACTTTCCAGCCAGACCATTCCTCTTTCTTGTCTGACTCGTATATGATTGAGCGAATATCCGACATCGCTTTCATCTGCCG
Source organism: Prevotella sp. (assembly GCA_016286585.1). GTDB lineage: Bacteria > Bacteroidota > Bacteroidia > Bacteroidales > Bacteroidaceae > Prevotella. The sequence continues at coordinate 8,938 of JAEETC010000101.1, forward strand.
CTCTGCCAGGTCAATCACATACTTGTCATCAGGATTGAACTCCGTCATGTTATTCGTCCGCTTCATGATGGTTTGAGTCACCTTCTGCATGACGGCCATCATGCTCTCCTTCTCTTTCTGGGAAAGATAACCTGTTCCAAAAGCTGAGTCCGGCTCCGATATACCCAGGATCTCGGGCTTCCCCTGGCACTGGGTATGTTCCATCACGTCCGACTCCGCAAGGCTGACGATCCTGCCTTTCCTGTCACAGGAGGCCATCAGCAGGACAGCCAGCACTGCCATACACACATATCTCATAACACTAGTATTTGACATTATACAATCTGATATTCTGGAATGCCTTGAACTTCACCGTCTCACGCTCCAGCACGACCGAAGACCTCCCGTCGGGAAGCTTGACGGTTCGTTGTGGCATCTTTCTGGTGTAGAACCTGCCGAAGTCGGTGATGTTTACCTCACCACCCTTCTTCAGCTCTGCACCTATCACGCCAAGGAACGCATCGAGGCTGTATCTTACCTCCTGCAGCGGGAGTCCCAACTTCACTGCCGCCTGTTGTATCAATTCTGTCTTGTTCATAACATTATACTTTAACGATTTTCTTCTTATCCTCACTCAGGGCCAGCCGTTTGTAGAAGACAGCCCCGTTGTTCTTATACATCACCAGAGGCTCACGGGTCTGGCCCTCCTCACATATCTCCACCATCTCCTGTCGGGTAATCATGTGCCCGGCGATATTACGCCATGACATGAACTTGCAGTTTATGTCAGGATTGCTGTAGTTGGAGCAGTTGAAGGCCGTCGGACTGACACGGATATCACCCCCGCAGACGGGACATACGGCAATCTTCGAGTCCAGCACCACCCTCCCGTCATCCGCAAGCGTCAGCACAGACGAGAAAACCTTCCCGTCACCATTAGAGAAACCGTCAAGTACCTGCGCATTGCCAGAGAGGAAGTCCTCCATCTCCGAGTCCGTAATCTTACGGTTTCCAAGTATGCCTGGCACATGGAACTTACACAGAGGATCCTGCGGGATGCTGTTCTCACAGGCATATCCCTTTCCCGTTTTCAGGACGCGACCGCCGCATACGGGACACCTGCCCTGAAGATAGTGCGACTTGATCTCCACGTCCACCTTTCCGTTCACGATGATGAAACGGGCCTGAAAAGGCTGCCCGTTCACGTTCCACATGGTCATCTCCTCCGTAGAGCCGTCCGTTATCAGCTTCCTGACCAGACTGTCATCGAATTCAATGCCATGATGCTTATTATGAATGATGAACCCGCACTTCTTACTGCCAGCCTGTTTTCTGGCATCACAGCAGTAGCCGTGTTCAGTCCTGATGATATTTCCCTCCCCACATACCGGGCATCTGCCCAAAACCTTAGATTCTGTTGGTTCCATATATTTTTTTGGTTTATACTATAGATTCTCCCACTGATAGATCAGCGTTTCGGCAACGGCCTTGCCGGACATCACGGTAGCCCATCCCTCCGGGTCAAGGCCGAACCACAGGTCATGCCAAGACATCGTGCGGATCTGCCATGCCAGCAGCCACAGGTCGGTATTGATGTTCTCCAGCTTTGTCACGACCTCGTTGGCCACATAGTAACGTTCTGCGGAGTTCAGCAAGTTCACCTTGTGCTTCTCCGTCTTGCCGTCGGAGCCAGTTACGTTGTACGAGCCGCTGGTCACCAGCTGCTGCATGAACGGATAGAGGCTCGCCATCTGCGTAGCGGCATCCGTCACCTCGTCCGATACGATGAGGGCGATGGCCGTACCCTTCAGGTGGCCTGGCAGCGAGTTCTTCAATAGCGTCATGTTCTGTGGAATCTCCACCGTCACCAGTTCTGCAGCCCTCTTAATCTGATAGATGTTCTGCATGGCACCCTGAGCGTTGGAGAGATAGTCCAGAATCTGGTTCTCCACCTGATGCATACGCTCCATGGCCACCGTAACGGCGGCCTCGGCAGCAATGATCTTCTTCTGAGTGTTGTCCCTCGTATTATAGACGTCGTTCAGAATCGCGGTCTGAGCGACGACGGCAGCCGTGAGGGCCGGGTCAATCTGCTGTGCGCACATCC
>JAEETC010000328.1 GCA_016286585.1 Prevotella sp.
AAGTCCTTGGCTTCCATGAAAAACGCTTGCAGACCTTTCTCTGCACCTGAGATGACGGCTGTGTCGTAGCCGAATAACAGACCGCCAAGCACGGCGACCATCACGATTGAAATGAGGTAGGCTTTGCTACCCTGTTCTGTTTGTTGATTCATCATATCTATGTTTTATTAAGTTTAATAGGCAAGCTAAGTGTAAAGGTGGTTCCCTCTTTCGACGTCTGGGCCAGCCTGAGGTTGCCACCCAGCTTCTGAGCCGTCTCATAGCAGTATGCCAGACCCAGTCCCAGACCTTCCTTGAATTCATCCACCTTCATGAACCGCTCGAAGATGACTTCGACCTTATCCTCAGGAATACCACAGCCCGTATCCTCCACGCTAAAGAGGAAATGAGAGTCGTCACGATCCAGCATCAGTCGGATATGTCCCTTTTCAGTAAACTTCACCGAATTCTCCAGCATGTAGCTCAGCATCATCAGCAGACTGTATCCATTGGTGACAAACTTTTCCTCCCCCTCTGGTATCTGGTCATCGAACAACACCTGGACATTAGTGGCGTCCACATGCGGCATCCCCTGAATGGCTTTCCTGCACACATCGAGGGCATCTGTCTCCTCAACCTTGCTAATCAGGTCCTGGGAACTCTCATTGGCCAGTGCCAGTATCTTGTTGACCAGCGAGGTGATCTGCAACGTATTGTCGCTGATGGTGTTACCAATGGTCCTCCGCTCTTCAGGATCAAACTCCATACTCTCTTCTGTCAGCACCTGCGTGAATCCGTTGATGATGTTCAGCGGTGTACGGATCTCATGACTGATGTTCCGTATAAACTCCGTTCTCATCTTGTCGGCGGCACTCACCTGCTTGTAAGCGGCCCGCAGTTCCGCGTTCTTCTCCAGGAGTCTCTTTCTGGAGCGTCGGCGTATCATGATGTTACGGGCCATGAGCACGATGGCGAGGATTGCCAGGAAGACGGTATGCACCAGGATGAGGTAGACTCTCCTCGACATCTTCGCCTGTTCCTTCAGGAGTGAGATCTCCTTCTCATGAGTCTCCAGGTTCTCGATGATCATGATGCCCGTGATGGAGTCGCGCTTATGCATCAGTTCCCGTTGTGTCAGGAAGGCCTTGTCCTTATCACCTATATAATCATAGACATCGCACTTCACCAAGTACAACTCTTTTTCATTGTTCAGCTTCTCAGCCTCTTTCAACGCCCGCTCCACATCGCCGTCGAGCAGGATCTCATAGATACGGGCATAGGGCAGGAATATATCCCCCGATGGTACCGTGTTACAGCTGTCGGCCTTCTCCATCTCCGCCAGACTCTGACGGAACCCCGGAATGTTATGCAGCTTGAACTTGACGATCGCTTCCAGCGCATAGGCATCGGCCTTGGCGCGGTAGTAGTTGCGCGCGTTCTGATGCTTCTCCAGATGTGTCTTCGTCTCATCGAGCCAATGTTGGGCCTCTTCCAGGTCGTTGTTCAGCTGCGCGTGGGCAAGAGCCAGATAAATGAAGGCCAGTTCGTCAGACTCATACTGCGTACCCTTGATCGCCTCCGCTGCCTTCTGGAATTCCTCCATAGCCCCAGAGATGTTACCACAAGTACTATATACATGCCCCATCATGTTCGGCATGAAGTAGCGCTCCTCTGTCGCGTCTTTGTCCTCAGCCAGTTCCTCACCCATCTGACGGGTGATCAGGTAGGCATCGCGGATATTCATCCTTCCGAGATTGAACATCGCCCCGCAGATCCAGGCCTGACAGGCCGAATACATGTCTTTTTCCGCCAGCGCATGCTTGTGGAAATTCCGACAGGCTTCATAGAGCACTTCCGGATCGTCTTGTCCGCCCGCAGTCCACATGGCTATCTCCAAGCGTCTGTGTTCCGTCGTATCTTTACACATTTTAGTCTGTGCCACCGAAGGCGATACCATCGCCATCAAGGCGACAGCGGCGAACAAGGTCCGTGTCTTATGGTTGATCATCATCTTTTTTCCAGGTTTTAGGAAATTGCTGCAAAAATAGTGGTTTTCCCTGAAACCACCAAACATTTTCGACTGAATAGTTAAAAAAATACATAAAGTTTCCTCATATCAGGTTTTTTATGTATTTTTGTGCCCATTAAGATTTTATGCTACTACATATA
>JAEETC010000102.1 GCA_016286585.1 Prevotella sp.
TGCATACGGCAGCGCCATCAATTCAAACTTTCCCATATCTTCTGTCTTTTTGAATGAATCATATTTCATTTGGCAAAGATACGAAGACTTTCCGAGATTTCCAAACAAACTGGCAGAATTGTTTCGCAGGGCGAGGGCCGTACATATATAATAATGTATAAAGCCATCGGGATGCCTCAGCGAACAATTCGATAAAAGCATCCCGATTTGCGTTCAATATGGAGAGAATCAGACTGTGAGACGTGCCTCACTCCATGTCTATCACTATAGTGTATTTTATATTATGCTGAGCAATTATTCTAGTACCTTTCGTTTTCTAAGTTCTTTTATCAAGTCTTTTGTGAACTCATCAGCACCACGGGCATTCATGTGTGAGCCATCATAAAAAAACTCGTTATGATGAACGTATTTGTCATCTTGGGAAAAATCCAGAAATTCAAAGTGATACTTATTAGCAAGATTCTTGATTGTGTCCAACGACAGGTCATGGCTTCCATACCATGTGGGCGAATAGACAAAAACAAACTTTGTATTGCCTGCTCTCTGTATCATATCGTTGAAGTATTGCAGCCTCAAGGAGTCTAGTTTGATTTCCTCTCCCACTTCATTATCTTTCTTTTCATCTGCTTTTGTTTTTACTCGCAATGGATCCAATTCGCGATTAACAGGAAGATATCCAAGGGTGATATTGTGAATAGGATGCAAATAGTCTATCATTATCTGGGTTTGGCATTATGGAAATAAAAGACTACCTTTGCACACCAAATAGCGCTTATATGTTAGAAGTCAAGAATTTACATGCCAGGATCGGCGAGAAAGAGATATTGAAGGGCATCGACCTCGTGATCAACGACGGTGAGACGCATGCCATCACGAGCCATTTCTGTCCTGCGAAGCTCTATCTCCAGCTCACGGATGCGCTTTAGGAGAGCATCGCGGTCGTCATCACGATACGTCTTCTCAACACTTACGTTACCTGGTAATTTCTTCATCGCTATGCCATCTTTCTTGTCTGCGACTGCAAATTTAATCAAATTTGTGTAAACCCAGTTACGATTCAGCCCATATTTTCTACATATGGCACCTTTTGACATATCTGTAGTCAGAAACTCACGGAGAATTTCAAGACTCTCCTCTCTTGTTTTCTTTACATTTCTATTCATAAGTTGAACTCAAATTTTGTCAACTTATTCAGTACACTACAGACACAGAAATGTAACAATGTAACAGTGTTACAATGTTACATTTTCGTTTGAACCAGTGTGTTCGAGCATTTGAAAATATTTTACGTTGTTACATTGCTCACAGTATACTCGGACTTTATAGGCACTAAAGTCCGAGTTTAGATAGATTAAACTCCGAGTTTACTGCCTGTAAACTCCCACTTTCCTTAGCCTTAAATCTGATGCAGCATAACTAATTGATAATCAAATAGGTATGATAAACGGAGGATGATTGTGGTAAACAGCGAAAATATTTGACACAACGAACATTTCAGCTCCCTCTCCAGACCTTTAATTATAGCGCGATTTGTAACACTTCACCCTGATTTCGTTGACTTCCAGAATGTAACACATTGTAACACTGTTACATTGTTACAAAATGGTTCAAAAGCGGTGTTTTTGCTATCTCGACATTGCAAAACAGAGTTTGTGGTTATAAGTGCGACCATAAGAGATGGGGATGTGTGGTTTGTCACATCCCCATCTCGATGAGTGTCGACAGGCACCTATGCCATGCTGACAATCTCTTCGGGATTGCTCGACGATCTGCGCTATCACACCTTCAGCCACGACAGTGCGAAATTCAACAACGCTCCCGTCTGCTCGTTGACAGACAAGCAGGCCAGTCATCTGCTGGCCATCATAGACCAGCTCGACATCATCGCCACCCATACCGACGAGGAAATGCCCCACCGCTATCAGACATTGCTGGCACAGCTGGCCGTTGGCTATGAATTCCTCAATTACTATCGTTACGAACAAGACAAACAATGGACAGCAACCCGGCATGTGGAGATCTTCAACCACTTCTGCGAGTTGGTGGTAAGGCACTATCGGGAGTCGCGGGAGATTAAGTTCTACGCCAATCGATTGAACCTCACGCCCAAGCACCTCAGCAAGGTCATCCGTATGGCTACCAACGGTCTCTCTCCTGCCGAATGGATAGAGCAATATGTGATAGCACAGGCCAAGCGACTCATTGCGACACGTGCCACGCAGACACTTCAGGAGACAGCCTACTTGCTCGGCTTCTCTGAACCGACATCTTTTTACCGCTATTTCAAACGAGTTACCGGCATGACTGCCAAACAATACCGCGACAGTCACAGTTAAGTGAGCCTTATTTTGATTATTTAACAGAGAAAGTGCGTAAATAACCAATAATAAATCGTAACTTTGCCACATGAATTTCAAAATGATATACTATTAACATTAAAAAATTGAAGATTATGGCTAAGAATGAGAATCCATTTGCAATCAGAAAATCACCTGTTGATCTTATTACCGTTCAGGCACTGACCCTCGACGACTATGTGCAGAGAACTTTAGATGATGGAGATCGTGTAAGTTTTTGTACAACATCGAATAAGAAATAAGTACCGTTCTATTTAAGCACTATTCTATTATGGCAAAGAATGACAATCCATTTGGAATCAGGAAATCACCTGTAGAGATTATTTCCGCTCAGGCGCTGAGCCTCGATGACTATGTTAAGCGTGGTGAGTTTGGTACTGATTTTCATTGTAGAAGCGGCGTTTTGGATGGTACGTCTAAAAAATAAGATTGAATACAGTATCTGAAGAAGGAATAGCGAAGATCAATACCATATCCAAACTGGTGTTAAGGAAAAGAGGCGATTCAGCGGTGGAATTTTACAATGCCGCGAATCGCCTTTATGTGCTTCACTTTATTGAGGTGGCGGAGATGGGCGGTCATCGGGTACTCTACTTTTTGCTCAGGCTTGCCGACGGGAAGCGTGGCGGTGCGCCTGACAAGGAAGTGGGGCGGATGATTGTGGCGGTGATTACCCAATACCTTGAGGAACATCCTGACGAACTGGTTTGCTACTGCCATGCCGACGGCGATCAGAATTATGCCATTGACAGGATATTCCACCTGTGGGCGCGCACCAATAAAGATGTTATTGACGGCAGGGTGACTTCCTTCGACGGTGCCGGGCATAATGCCGAAGGATGGGGCCTGCATTTTACGGTGATACACCATCTGGGGTGTAAGGACATCGCCGAACTGAAGGCCTGCATTCTGGAAAACGGCGATGCGTTTGCCGCCAGTGTCAGAGAGCAGATCATTCTTCTTCATACTATAGAAGAAAAAATGCACGAATCCGACGATGCGGTATGTTAAGTTACATAATGACAGGTTGCAGGCACCTCTGATCGAGGACTTGAAGGTTTGTCTGGTGTTAGGTGCCAAACTGCGTCCCGACAACTCGCTTTCGCCTATCCTGCAGTTGCGGGTGAGGCTGGTGAGCATCCTTGCCAATGCCTATCCTGACTGGACGTTCTACATCTCAGGTTGCCGTTCCGACACGACCGTCATCTACCGCACGCTGGTAGAGGAATACCATATTCCTGAAGAGCGCTTTGTGCTCGACTTCTGTGGCTATAACACCTTCCGCTCGGTATGGAACATGGAGATGCATTTCGGGCAAACCCGATACTACATCCTGACCAGCAGTTTTCACATCGCCCGTTCGGTGCGCATTGCCCGATGGCTGGGTTATGATGCCTGTGGCATTGACATCAGCGATTATGAGAAGGTGAAGAGAAACCCCTACTTTTGGCGCGAGCAGTTGGCAGCGCTGCGCTCGCTGTGGCTCGTATTCTGCATAAAGACACCTATCTGTGATATCGAGAGTTGGATCTATCGGAAAAATCTAATCCGTCGCCTGCGACGCAACGAGCAGCAGTTTGACGTGCAAAACGAGCAGATACTGCAGCGTGCGATGAAAAACGTGGATCGGTCGATGCCACTGACGGAATATTTCTTCCGCCAACTGATGGAGGGCGGCAGTTCTACAGAATTCACCCAGCCGATGGAGGAAGAACGCCTGATGGTGAGCCTCAGCCATGTGGACTGTACCACCGTGATGGAGGATGTGCTGGCATTGGCACTATGTTACAGAGACGGGCGCGCCACGCTGGATGACCTGAAGGACTACTACCGGCGCATGCACTATCAGGACGGTGTGATCTCGTTTGCCACCCGCAACCATTACTTCACCTGGATCATGCAGTCGGCCATCAAAGAGGGATTCGTGGAGCGTATCAGTCCTGACGAGCCCGTTTTTCCATTTACGGGGGTGCAGGATATACAGCCGAGTTATATGACCAGAAACAAATATCTGTTCCGCCCCCAGATGGATGACGAAGAGAACTACAATGCCATCGCCCTTCGCCAGCGGCAGGGTGTGCGCTTTACCTATATCCCCCGCGAACTGCTGGACATGCCGCAGGATTCGGAACTGGGCTTGATTCGCGATGGTGACATCATGGCGGTGGTATGCGATCAACATAGCTGGGCAAGAGGTGTGGAGATCAAGCACCTGCTTATAGCCAAATGGTTCGATGGCAAACTGTACTTCTATCATGCCAGCAAAGATGGATTAGGACTGTCAAATATGGATGCCTACACTTATATGAAGGATAAGTTCACGATGATAGGTGTGGCGGTATATAGATTCAAAGATCATGATGCAGCGTAATGAGTATGTCTTGAAGAACATGTTCGGGTCGTTCTTCCTAGCGACCGTCATGTCGGCCCTGATGAGACAGTTGGGTGGTTTCACCGACTCCATCGTAGTGTCTCATCTGGTGTCGCCCGATGCACTGTCAGTTGTCCGTATCTGGCAACCCTTTGCGACCTGCATGTTTATCATCATCGGCATAATGAGTGCCGGCGCCAGTTTCCTGAGCGCACGAGGCATTGGTGCCCAGAACTACGACAAGGTGAATCGCGTGTTCAATAATCACCTGTACTATGTCATCTTCTCTACGCTGTTGGTCATAGGTCTTGTATTGCCTTTCCTCGACGTGGTGACTGGCTTGATAACAACCGATGAGCGGTTGCTGCCCATGCTGAAGCCCTATGTTCATGCCGACATGTTCGCCATCTTCATTGCAGCCGTCTGCGGTGTGCCCATCTCCTACGTCATCACCAACGGCAGTCCGCGCCTCATCACCCGACGTATCATCATCTCTCAGATACTCAATGTCATTTTCGACCTGCTGCTCTGCGGCGTGCTGGATATGGGTTTGGCTGGTGCCTCGTATGCTTCAGGACTCAGCAATCTGCTTGCTTTCACCTCGCTGACAGGCTATCTGCGCAAGAACAGTAAGATATTCCGTCTCAGGCGCCCAGAGAAAATATGCAGCATCAAGCAGTATCGCGAGTGTTTCTCCATCGGACTCCCCATGCTGATATCAGCCTTGTTAGCGCCGGCTTTGGTCTTCACCATGAACTCGCTGGTTGTCAATAAACTCGGTGCCGACGGTATGTATTTATTTACCGTCTATTTCCAAGTCAACGGTATTTGTATGCTGGCATTATCAGGCTCGAACACGGCTATCAGCAATATCGGCGGCATTCTGTTGGGTGAAGAAGACTACGACAGTTTCCGCATGCTCACAAAACGTATCTTCCGCTTGTTGATACTGGTGATGGTGGCGGTGAGCCTGCTGATATTCCTCTTCCCCGACATGCTGGCAAGAGTCTTTGGTGCCGACGACCATCTGATAGAACAGTGCTACATCCCGTTCCGTCTGATGAGCCTCGCCTTCCTGCCCAATGCCATATCTGAGACACTGAGCGTGCTTTACTTCGTGCAGGGGCATCAGAAGCTCTGCCGATGGATAGAAATCGTGACCAACGTGGGAACCATCGGCATTATTGTCGTCATGGCTCTCTACACCCCCGAACTCCTCTGGTATATCCTGCCCGTCACCGCCTGGCTCCTGCTGTTGGTGATGGTGGCAATGGCGTATGTGGTGCATCGCAAGAATAAGCTTTATGCCTGGCCTACACTTGAGAATACGGTGCCATCAAACCCGGCCGTCACGTTCTCCGTGCCTTATACCTCTGAGGGCATAGAGGAATTCCTGGCCCAGGTGCACCCCTTTATTGAGGCATGCGAGCTGCCTGACGGTTTTGCCGTGGATGTTGCGTTGGAGGAGCTGCTCTATGAAATTATGGAGACGCATGAAACCTCTGACGAGAATGAAACCTTCGATGTGCGTATCATCGACAAGGAAAAGGAATTGACGGTAGTGGTGAAAAGCAAGGGTCCCCTGCGAAATCCGCTTTACAAATATTCGGATGAGGAAATAATGGATATGGATGAGAACAACCTACGACGAGCCATCCTGTCGCGTGTCTGCAAGAATATCAATCACAAGTACATGAATGGCATCAACTGCATCTATCTGAACTATAGCCGAACTGAAAGCTTACATTCAGGAAAATCCTGAGATTCGCGACAAGGTCACCGTCAAAGTGGAAGGCGGTGCCATCAGCGTCTCAACAACCGCAATCGACCAGTCGGATGCCGACTAAATGTCATCCTGCAGGCAATAAATCGAGAGTCCTTCCGTTATTATAGAAGTATGCGGAAGGACTTTCTTTTTATCATGCTGTGCGTGATGGCCGTGCTGAGTGTTGGGTGCGGTTCCGATCAGGCATTGAAAAAGGCGGAGAAGTACTATGCCCTGGGCGAGTACTACGATGCCGCTGCGCAATTCCGGAAGGCCTATTCGCAAACGCCCGTGAAGGAGAAGGTTCGCCGCGGACAGATAGCGGCGAAGATGGCGGAGTGCTATCGGAAGACGAACAATACGTCGAGGGCGATCACCTCGTACAACAATGTGATCCGAAACAAGCAGGACGACTCGTTGACATACCTGCGTCTGGCGCAGCAGCTGATGAAGAACGGCAGCTATAAGGAGGCGGCAAAACACTTCCAGACGGCCATTGACAGTTTAGAGTTGAGAACTGAGAACGCTTATCTAGCCCTGGCCAAGAACGGCCTGAAGGCGGCGAAGATGGCGCCACAATGGAAGAAGGAGGGTTCGGCTTATACGGTGAAGCGGATGGACGTCTTCAACTCGCGTCGCGACGACTACTCCCCTGCCCTCGCCGGCGACGACTACGACCAGCTGTTCTTCACCTCGACACGCAACCAGGCGCAAGGCGACGACCTGAGCGGCATCACCGGTTCGAAAGCCGCCGACATCTTCATGTCGCAGAAGGACGACAAGGGCAAATGGGGCAAGCCGCAGAGCATCGACTCGGAGCTGAACAGCGCCTTCGACGAGGGTGCCTGCACCTTCTCGCCCGACGGACGGTCGATGTACCTGACACAGTGTAAGACCGACCCCAGCTATCCGCGCTATGCGACGATCGTGATCTCCAACCGTAGTGATGCCTCGTGGGGAAAGCCCAAGGAACTGCATATCTCGAAGGATACCCTCTCGAGTTTTGCCCATCCGGCCATTTCGCCCGACGGCGAGTGGCTCTACTTCGTGAGCGACATGCCCGGCGGCATGGGCGGACTGGACATCTGGCGCTGTCAGCTGTTGGCCAATGGCGAGACTGGCGGTGTGGAGAATCTCGGCGAACCGATCAATACGGCCGGCGACGAGATGTTTCCGACGTTCCGGCCTAACGGCGACCTCTATTTCTCGAGCGACGGACACCCCGGACTCGGAGGCCTCGACATCTTCATCGCAAAACCCAACGACAATGAGAATTTTACGACAACAAAGACAACTCTGGCTTATACAATAGAGCATCCGGGCGCACCGCTGAATTCGCAGGGCGACGACTTCGGCATGACGTTCGAGGGACTGCTGAATAAGGGCTTCTTCTCGTCGAACCGTGGCGATACGAGAGGTTGGGATCATATCTACAGTTTCTTCAATCCGGAGATCATCCAGACGGTCAAGGGCTGGGTGTATGAACAGGACGGCTATGAACTGACGGCAGCACAGGTGTATATGGTTGGCAACGACGGTACGAACCTGCGCCTCAACGTGAAAGGCGACGGCTCGTTTACCCAGGAGATCAAGGCCGGCGTGGACTATGTGTTCCTCGGCACCTGTAAGGGATTCCTGAACCATCAGCAGCAGCTGCGTGTCGATCCGGTGACGGAATCGCAGGAGTACGTGCTGCAGTTCCCCCTGGCGAATATTTCAGCCCCGGTGCTGATTGAAAACATCTTCTACGACTTCGACAAGGCGACGCTGCGTCCCGAGTCGGCAACGGCCCTCGACGAACTGGTGAAGCTGTTGAACGACAACCCCCATATCACCATCGAACTGCGCGCACATACCGACTATAAAGGCTCAGACCAATATAACGAACGACTCTCGCAACGGAGAGCCGAGAGTGTGGTGAACTATCTGATTGCGCACGGTATTGTGGCAGACCGACTGACGCCAAAGGGCTACGGCGAGAGCAAGCCGAAGACGATTAAGCGGAAAGTGGCAGAAAAATATCCGTTCCTCAAGGAGGGCGATGTGCTGACCGAGGACTACATCGCGAAACTCGATGAGGAACAGCAGGAACAGTGTAATCAGTTGAACCGGCGTACGGAGTTTATAGTGCTGCGGACAACTTACGGTATGTTCGATAAGGAAGGTAAACTCCTACAACAGCCACAAACAGAACAACCAGCAGCGGATTCACCTGAAGATCAGCCGTCGGAATCGTGGTAAGGAGCACTTCGACGGAAGTGGCGCCTGCAGCGAAGAGTACCATCATGCTGTCCTTCAGTGACTCCCAACAGCCAAGAACCAGGAACAGAATCAGTCCCACGGAGAGACAGAACCATGTCCAGAGGCGCGCCAGGCGGTGCTCTCGGCTGACGGTCTTGGAGGGCAGGCTCTCCATCACCCGCTCCGTAAAGCCGTTGTCTTCAATCTGCTGCTGTGCAGCCTCCTTGAAGAAGCTCTCTAATAGAATGTTTTCATTATCGGTCATATCCATTTTCCTTTAAGTAGCTAGCTAATTTCTCTTTTCCACGTTTAAGATGCGACTTCACCGTATTCTGGGGAATACCGGTGATATCACTGATCTTATCAATCGGTTGCCCATCAATGAGTTGGAGTGTAATACAGGTACGCTCCTCGTCCTTCAACAGGCTCAAGGCCTTGTAGAGATCCATCTTCAGTGAAGAGTTGAGCGTGTAGGACTGAGAGTTTGCTGCCGTTCTCCCTGCTTGCTCCCCATCAATGGTGGTCGCCAACTCTGCACTCTGCTTCCTCCGATAGTCGTAATGCACGTTATACGCTATCCGGAAGAGCCATGTGGAGAAGCTGGAGAGGCCACGGAACTTCGTGATATTCACGTAGGCCTTGATGAACGTCTCTTGGGCCAGGTCATCGCTCAACGGCTCATCGCCCAACGTCTGGTTGAGGAAGAACCGACGCACAGGAGACTGGTATTTTCTGACAAGCTGGTCGAAGGCCTCCTTGTTATGGAATACCACCACCTGCGTCACGAGGGCAATGTCGTTGAGCTCTGCCATATCCTAGTAAAGTCTCTTTTCCGGCATACAGATCCACAACACAAAGTAGAAGATCACGCCACAGAAGATGGTGAAGATGGTGAGGAAAGCATAGGCGATACGAACCATGACGGGGTCGAACTCCAGATACTCAGCTATTCCTCCGCAGACACCTGCTATCACTCTATCGTTAGAGCGCATTAATCTCTTACTCATAATCCTGAATGTTTGACTGGTTTGACGAATTGTAGTTCTGACGGTTCATGAAATCGTTGCGGCCCTGACGGTCCTGACGGGCAATGAACCACTTGCCGAGTCCGATGAAGAACACAAGGGCACCGATACCGACACCAATCTTACCGATGATGATACCGAGGAAGATGGCGAGTCCCACGCCGGTGAACATCTGACGGACACCTGACTGATAGTCGCTTGACTCCATCGACCTCGTCTGCTCCTTCAGCAACTCGTCGGGAATCGGCTGTCCGTTCTGCATGGCCATCTGAGCCAGTTTGTAACGCTCCCGACGGTTCTTATTGACGAAGTAGAAGATGGTGATGATGATGACCAGCGGTGCCAGCAGGAAGATGATGGTAATGACAACGACGCCGGTGATCATACTGGGAATCATACCTCCGCCTACGGCATCCATCACCTCCTTGAGTTCACGGGCATCACTACTGGAATAAGTTGTACCATGACGATAAGTGATGTACTGATCGTCCTCAGCATCTTCAGCATCTGCATTAGTCGTGTCAGAATAGGCTTCGATTGCTTCCTTCTTGTTTTTAGTAGAGTCCACCTGCTCCGTACGTGGAGTATGGCGGTGCTTCTGTGCTGCTGCATCGGCATTCATGCTGAGCGAGAGCACCATGGCGATTGCGATTAAATACTTTTTCATATCTCTCTTGTTTTTTGAATTCTACAGCCGTTTGACGTAACAAATCATAAATTAGTTGCAAAGATAGTGTTTTTTCTTCGATTTTTTGTAATTTTGCATCGAAAATGATGAATTTACCAGAGGATTTCATCCGCGAGACACGGCAGTTGATGGGCGAAGAGCGTTTCAATCGCTATCTTGGAGCTTTCGAAGAGGAAGCCCCGGTGAGTATCCGCCTGAATGTAACAGGGGGACGGTTCTTTTGTGACATCGCCGGTGATGTTACAAAAGAACCGTCCCCCTGTTACATGCCTGTTCCCTGGTGTAATGAGGGCTTCTACTTAGAGGGAAGACCGCAGTTCACATTCGACCCGCTCTTTCATGCCGGCTGCTATTATGTGCAGGAGGCTGCATCAATGTTCATGTGCCACATCCTCCGCTCACTATTCACTATTCACTATTCACTATCCACTGTCCTCGACCTCTGCGCTGCTCCCGGCGGGAAATCGACGGCCATGCGCAGCGTACTGCCTGAGGAATGCGTGCTGGTGAGCAACGAACCTGTTCCCACGCGGGCGCAGATCCTG
>JAEETC010000329.1 GCA_016286585.1 Prevotella sp.
TCCATGTCGTCATCCTCGCCTATGAATTCCTGATTGCCGGCGGACTGTCAAGAAAGAATCCGCTGCGCCTGCTGGTGAATATGCTGCCTGCCTATTTCACCGCCCTGGGCACCTCGTCGAGCGCCGCAACCATTCCCGTAACGCTGCGACAGACAAAGAAAAACGGAGTGAGCGATGAAATCGCCAGTTTCTGCGTGCCGCTCTGCGCCACCATCCACCTGTCAGGCTCGATGATGAAGATTACCTGCTGCGCCCTCACCGTCTGCCTGATCAGCGGTTTGCCACACGATTTGCCGCTTTTCCTCCATTTCATCGCACTTCTGGGCATCTGTATGGTGGCGGCGCCAGGCGTGCCTGGCGGAGCTGCAATGGCGGCATTGGGCCCGCTGGCTGGCGTATTAGGCTTTAACCCAGATGCGCAGGCACTCATCATCGCCCTCTATATCGCTATGGATTCTTTCGGTACCGCCTGCAACGTAACGGGTGACGGTGCCCTCGCCGTCATTATCGACCGCCTGCACAGAAGATAGAACGAAACAAAAAGATATACATAACGCACATGATACAAGATAACAAGCAAGAGATTTTCCCTGTGGTAGATGCAGAAGGGCGCACTATTGGCCTATCCAATTTGCAGTGGGGGCACCATTTTCCAATTTGCATAGTATTGTGTGCATGAAGAGCCCAAAATCGTGACGTGGACATTCTTTCTGGCAGCAACGATCCCTTTCGTAAGAAAACAATATCTATACAAGAAAAAACAAACTGACACCAACAACAGAGATGACGGCTCCAACGACTGCTCGCCAAGTGATCTTCTCGTGGAAGAGCCAATAAGAAGGTAGAAGGATAATAATAGGTGTCATCGCCATCAGCGTAGAGGCAATACCAGCTGCCGTATACTGTACTGCCATCAATGAGAAGCCAACACCCACGAAGGGACCAAATATAGTGGTGGCCGTGGCAACAGAAACACCTTTTTTATCATGAATCGCCTCACGCAAAGGCCCCATTCCATCGCGAAAATAAAGCAAAACTGAGAATCCGATGATACCAGCAAGACAACGATAGAAGTTGGCACTGAAAGGTATCAGCCATTCAGGCATGCCAACCTCAGCCATCATTGAAGTCTCGTAATGATCCATGCCGATCTTACTCAGTACCAAACCCACGCCCTGACAAATAGCTGCACCAATTGCATAAAAAACACCATTCAGAGGTAATTTCAGCGAAACTTTATGGCGTTCGCCTCGTCCCAACACAGAGATACCGATTCCCAGAAGCGTCACCAGCATAGCCACAATACTCATGACCCTCATCTCTTGCCCTAGCGTCACCCACGCCATCAAGGCTGCTGCCAAAGGGGCGAGCGTCATAAAGAGTTGTCCGTATCGCGAACCTATTATAATATAACATTGGAAAAGGCAGAAATCGCCAATCACATAGCCAACAAGTCCTGACAGCAACATCCATCCTGCAGCCTCTGTCGAAGCACCTGCCGGCAGGGGATTGCCCGTCACCACGCCAAACAGCATTAGCGAGAACACCAAAGCCAACGCCATCCGTAACACATTCAGCGTGAGATTGCCCAACCGTTTCGAGCCAAACTCACTCAGAAGCGCCGTCGCTGTCCATGAGAACGCCACACCTATTGAAATCAGTTCGCCTATATAAGCCATCGTATGTTTAGTTTGTTTTAGGACCCTACCGTAAAGAAGTGATGTTCTCACGATAAAGGCGGACATAGTCAATCTCATATCTCATGGGGAGGGCGGCATCATCGACAGGACCACCGTTCTGACCACCAAGAGCGAGGTTCAGCAGGATGTACTGCGGCTTCCTGAAGGGGTTCTCGCCAAGGCCGATGCTGCCGTTGATGGTGGTGTCCAAGGGGATGTCATTGAGCAACTCATCGTCCAGATAGATGCAGATATGCTCTTCGTCCCAGTCCATGCGCCAGACGTGAAACTGGTTGGCCCAGTCTGGATTTTTCTCGATGAAATGGGTAAAAGGCATCTTCCGACTGTTCCATACGGCACCAAATCGCTGGTCGTTGCCCCAGGCTGCGTTGGCGAGGATATGAGGTTCGCCGTCGATACGGTAGTATTCCATGATGTCGATCTCGCCACACGAAGGCCACT
>JAEETC010000103.1 GCA_016286585.1 Prevotella sp.
TTCCTCGAATCCTCGTGGCATTCCAGAGGATGCCCGATTCCTCGCTCTGACGGAGCACCTGATTCAGGTCACACTCATAGACCTTCATGCCATAGCCACGCAGCATGTTAGTGGAGAGGGCCGGACTCTCATCCTCGCCCACAGGTGGCAGCTGGGCCTTGTCGCCAATGAGCAGAAGTCGGCAGTTCATGCCATTATAGACGAACTGCATGAGGTCATCGAGCAGACAACCGCTGCCGAAGGCCGACTCGCCATAACCCTGATTGGCAATCATCGAGGCCTCATCGACCACGAAGAGGGTATCGCGATTGAGGTTGTCGTTGAGCGTGAAGGCAGAAAGACTGCCAGCCGATTTCTGGCGGTAGATACGACGATGGATGGTGTAGGCGGCATGGCCTGCATGCAACGAGAACACCTTCGCAGCCCGTCCTGTTGGTGCCAGGAGTATCAACTTCTGATTCAACGACACGAGGGCCTTGACGATAGCGCCAGCAAGCGAGGTCTTGCCCGTACCAGCGGCTCCACGGAGGATCATCACGACATGCTCCTCACGATCGGTCATGAAGAGCGAGAACACGTCGAGGGCATGTTCCTGTTCCTCAGTCGGTACGAGGCCGAAGGTCTGGAGAATGCGGTATTTCAGTTCGTCTTGAATCATTTCGACCACAAAGATAATGATTATTTGCGATTTACAATTTCTGTTTTACCTTTTTTTTTCGGCGGCAGCAATTTTTTCACTCTTCACTCTTCACTTTTCACTTTAATTTTTGTACCTTTGCACCCAAATGCATAAATCAGACAAGATTATCAACATCATCCTGGCGCTTGTGGCACTTGGCTTGTTCGCCCTGTGCTGTGTCAGCGTGATGAGTTGAGAAATGACAGTTATGGAGGAGATACAGGACAAGAAGATGATCATTCGCATCGGGAGGAACACCCTCTCGTTCACCGTGCCCGACCCCACAGACAAGGAGCACCCCTTCAACCACGAGCCCTATGTGGTGAAAGGCGGCATCTCCATGGCTGCCAACCTGCGGGAGGCCCTGAAGACAGCCCGATTGGCAGCTGAGCCAGTGAGACGCGTGCAGGTGATGGTTGACACCCCAGCGATGCTTGTACCCATCGAGCAGTTTGAGGAGCAGGACATCGACGACCTCTACAGCTACACCTTCGCCCCCAGCCCAGAGCCGCGCAGAATGCTCTTCAACGTGCTGCCCGACCTAAAGGCCGTATGCATCTTCCCTGTCAACAAAGATCTGTATGGCGTTGTCAGCGACCGTTACGACAACGTACAGTTCATCCACGCGATGGCCCCAATGTGGCGCCATCTGCACCAGCGCAGCTTCACCGGCCACTTCAACAAGCTCTATGCCTGCTTCCAGGCAGGCAAGGTACATCTGTTCGTCTTCCAGCAGAACAGGTTCCGCTTCTGCAACGTCTTTGACGCCAGCCATGCTCGCGACGCCCTCTACTTCATCATCTACGTATGGAAACAGCTGCGGCTGGACGCCATGCACGACGAGTTGCACATGGTTGGCGACATTCCTGAACAGGAACAGCTGACAGACGAGCTGAAGCAGTATTTGGAGAAGGTGTACGTGGTGAACCCCGTGGCCGACTTCCACTTACCAACGGCCGCTGTGGTCAAGGGCATGCCGTATGATCTGCTGACGCTGATTGTAAAAGGGAGATAGAGGGAGATGCGCATTATCACAGGAAAATACAAGGGAAGGCACTTTGATATTCCGAGGACGTTCAAGGCCAGGCCTACGACGGACTTCGCCAAGGAGAACATCTTCAACGTGCTCACACAGTATATCGACTTTGAAGGTGCCGAGGCGCTGGATCTCTTTTCTGGCACGGGTAGCATCACCCTCGAGTTGTTGTCGCGCGGTTGCAGCCGAGTGGTTAGCGTGGAGCTCGACAGAGACCATCACCGTTTTATCCAGCAGTGTCTGCAGAAACTGATATCACAGGGGGATTCTTCTGTGATACCGCTCCGCGGCGATGTGTTCAGATACATCAAGTCATGCAAACAACAATTTGACTTCATCTTTGCCGACCCCCCCTATGCCCTGAAGGAACTGCCCACGATCCCCAGCCTTATCTTCGAACGGGGACTGCTGAAAGAAGACGGCATCTTCGTCTTCGAGCATGGTAAGGACAATGATTTCTCTGGTGATCCGCACTTCGTGGAACATCGAAGCTACGGCAGCGTGAACTTCTCGATTTTCAGAACAACGGCGACAACATCCGAGTGACGCTTTCCCAAAGTCTGGTGAAGAAGCCGGCTCGCATACGCTGAGGCAGGTCGCGCAAC
The DNA here is from genome assembly GCA_016286585.1 of Prevotella sp. GTDB lineage: Bacteria > Bacteroidota > Bacteroidia > Bacteroidales > Bacteroidaceae > Prevotella. Next base: position 2,321 of record JAEETC010000103.1, read on the forward strand.
GCCACGCAATGCTGCTCATCGTCGAGGAACACTTTCTTCATGCGCAAGGCCACACCCTCATCGTAGAAAAACACATTCGCCTCGAAGTTATTCTCAAAACTACGGAAATCCAGGTTCGTCGAGCCACAGGTGCTGATGGCATCGTCGCACACCATCAGCTTTGAATGCAGGAAGCCCGCCTCATAAAGACTCACCTGGACACCAGCCTCGACCACCTCGCGCAGATAACTGCGACTGGCCCACTCCACAAAGCGGGCATCGCTGTGGCGGGGACAGATGACACGCACGTCGACACCTGCCAGGGCCACGGTCTTCAGGGCGAAGAGCACAGGATCGTTAGGCAGGAAGTAAGGGGTCTCCAGATAGAGATATCGCCTGGCACCCGTGATGATACGCACGAAGCCCTGCATGATCTCAGGATAAGGCGTCACAGGACCGCTCGTCACCACCTGCACGATACAATTGTTCGACGGCACATCCTCCTCCGTATGCTGGGGATAGTACTTGCGGTCGGAGAGCAGCGTACGGTCTACAAAATACCAGTCCACGAGGAAGGTACGCTGCAAGGCGTTGACGCCCCCACCACGGATTCGGAGCATGGTGTCGCGCCAAGGCTGATCACCCGTGCCCTTCACATAGCGCAGGGCGAAGTTCATACCGCCGATATAGCCCACCAGTCCGTCGATAACGATCACCTTGCGGTGGTTACGGTAGTTCACCTTGCTGGTAAACGATGGGAATCTCACAGGCAGGAACGCCACCACCTCGATACCCTCCTCACGCATGCGTTCGAAGAACTGACGGCTGACATTCCAGCAGCCCACATCGTCGTAAATGACCCTAACCTCCACCCCATTGCGGGCTCTGTCGATCAGAGCATCGGCGATGAGCTGTCCCAGGGCGTCGTCGGAAAAGATATACATATCGATGTGGATATGGCTCTTGGCCTGACTGATGTCGCGCAGCAGGGCTCCCACGAACTGGTAACCATCGGTGAGGATATCCGTAGTGTTGTCCTTGAAGGGCAGCGCGAGATTCTGGTTGATGAAGAGGTCTATCAGAGGCTTGTGGCGCTCAGGCAGTCGCAGGTTCTGCTGTTCCACGAAGCCCAGCATCGAGCGTTTAGTCAGCTGGTTCATGTTGCGTTCGCTGACGTAGCGCTCCTTGCGGGTGTTGACGCCAAAGAAGATATAGAATATCACACCCACCACTGGCACAAACCAGATGACCAATGCCCATGCAAAGGTCTTGGCAGGCTGACGGTTGTCGAGTATCACATGGATGATGGCCAAGATGGCTATCACCTGCGATACGACTACAAATATGACATTCCAACTCATTCTATCCAATCACGTCGTTACCCAACTGTTTGGCGAGGGCATCGCGCAGCTGTTGGGTGTCCTTGAACTCCTCCAGCAGCTGTTTCATCCGCTCCATATCGCTGCCTACAGTCTTCAGCTGTTTCTGGATTTCCTTCAGCCGTTCCTCGACGATATTCTTCCTCAGGTTGAGCACTAGGTGGAGCACCCGCTGACGGAGTCCGCCCTCACGCTCCTTGGGTTGGAAGCCCTTACTCAGCTGATAGCGGTCGATGGCCAGGTCAGCGGCCAGCGTGCTGATGGCGATGTCTGGGTGGTGCATGAAGTAGTCCTCAGCCTTGAAATCGGCCTCGCCACTGTGAACGGACGCTTCTGAGAGAATCTGGTTATAGCGTTCGTCGTGGAAGGAGATGCCGTCCTGTCCCAAATCGTAGGCGATATACTGTGCTACCGTCAGGCTGACGGTCTGTCCGTCGTCAGTCTCCACGTTATCGAAGATCACCTTCTCACCATCCCGCACAAGGGCCTGCACCAAGAGACGCTCGACCTCAGAGGCAAGAGGTGAGAGGTAAGAGGTGAGAGATATGTCTTGCGGATTTTCTGAGGCTGGAAGTATTCTCTCACCACTCTTCTCTGACCTCTCACCTCTTTGTCTCTCCTTGTCCTTCTCCTCGATGTCCTTGCTGATCATGCCGTTCATCGAGTTCAACAGCGTCTGTTCCTTGATACCCAGACGCTGGGAGAGTTCACTAAGATAGGTGGAGCGCAGGATGGGGTCTGGTACCACGGAAATGCTCTTCACGATACCGCTGATGGCCTCAGAACGCTTCACGGGGTCTGTTACGTTCTCCACCGTCAGACGGGTCTTGAACGAGATGAAGTCCGTTGCGTTCTTTTCTATATACTCCTTGAACTCCGTAGCCGTGTGCTTGCGAGCAAACGAGTCTGGGTCATCGCCATCAGGCAGCAGCAACACCTTGATGTTCATGCCCTCCTGGAGCAGCATGTCTGTTCCTCGCATGGCGGCATGGATACCAGCCTCGTCACCATCATATAATAAGGTGATGTTCTGCGTGAAGCGTCGCAGCAACTTGATCTGGTAGACGGAGAGCGCCGTACCTGAGTTGGCCACAACATTCTCCAGTCCGCACTGGTGCATGGCGATCACGTCGGTATAGCCCTCCACCATATACACACGGTCATCCTTCGCGATGGCCTTCTTGGCCTGATAGAGACCGTAAAGCTCGTGGTCCTTGTGGTAGATTTCTGAGTCGGGAGAGTTGACATATTTCTGCTGCACGCCCTTCGTCCTGGCGTCGAGCAGTCTGCCTCCGAAGGCCACCACCTTGCCGCTGACGTTCAGCCAAGGAAATATCACACGACCAGCGTAACGGTCGTAAATGCCTTTCTCATGATTAATGCAGAGTCCTGTCTTGACGAGGAACTCCGCCTTATAGCCCGCCTTCATCGCCGCTGTGGCCAAGGCATCGCGTTTCTGCAGGGCATAGCCGAGACTGAACTTCTCAATGATATCATCACGGATGCCACGGCTACGGAAATACTGCTTACCAATGGCGATACCGTCTGGATCAGTCTTCAGGATATCGTGGAAATAGTTCTTCGCCCACTCGTTGATGATGAGCATCGACTCACGCTCACTCTGCTCACGCTTCTCCTCATCAGTCAGTTCCTTTTCCTCGATCTCTATATTGTATTTCTTCGCCAGCCAGCGCAGAGCCTCGGGATAGGTGATCTGCTCGTGCTTCATCAGAAAGTTGATGGCCGTGCCACCCTCACCACAGGCAAAGCACTTGCAGATCTGCTTCGAGGGCGACACCATGAACGAGGGGGTCTTGTCGTCGTGGAACGGACACAGGCCCTTGTAGTTCACGCCCGCCTTTCTCAGCGTCACGAACTCTCCCACCACGTCAACAATGTTCGTGGCGTCCATGATCTTGTCTATCGTCAGCCTGTCTATCATCTAATCTATCATTTCATCACACGACGGCAAACCAGCCAGACGAGGCCCATGCCCATCACTGTCAACAACAGGAAGATGAAGCCCAGCCTGACCAACGGCTGCATGGCATTCTGGTTTGATACGACGACAGCCACCGACCAGTCGACAGGATCGATTGGTGAGTAATAGACCGTCGAAGGCACACCACTGACCAGCAGGTCGATCGAGCCGCACTTCATCAGCTCGAGACTTTGGCCTACCTGTTCCTTGGTCAGCGACACACTCTTTCCGTCTGGGTTGGCTATACAACTTCCATCGCGATTGATGACCACCGTATAGAAATCGGGCTCATCGAGCAGGAAGAACCTGTTCAACAGACTGTCATTCCGAAACTCAACGTCTATGCGATGCAGTTCCTTGGCCAGCCACTCAAAGGTCATATCAGCTCCGCAAACACAAGCCAGACGACCTTCCTTGTCGAAGACGGGCTTGACGTAGGTCGTATAGTGGCCGCTGATGCTTGTGCCGTCATTATAATAATAAGGATCGGACCAGAAACTGTCGTTCGACTCTTTGGCACGGACATACCAGGGGGATTTGTGATATTGATGTCGTTCTGAACCCACTTGACGGCACTCGAATGCGCTACTGTCAATATGATGCACATAAGGCTCAAACCACTGTCCCATCTGTGGGTAATAGTTTGGTTCGAAGGCTGCGAAATAGCCTCTCACCTCTGGGTTCAGGCTGGTCTTGCTCTCCAGGGCGGCAATGACAGACTCAGGGGAGTCGAGATGCTTCTCCACCTCGTCAAACACGTTCTTGGCATTCATCTCCATGCCTCTGACGGTCTTGGCGATCTTTTCAGAGGCCACTTTCATCATACCCACATAAAACACATGACGCTCGGCCTTAGCTGTCTGGTAGCAAGTCCAAAGGGCGATGGCCCAAAAGATGATGAAGACTGCCAGCACCGTCAGCAGCACAAACAGTCTTTTTGTCTTGATTATAGGTTTTGATGTCTGTTCCACAGTTCTTTCGTTTTTTTACTTTTTGAGATACTCGGCCAGAGGCGAGTGGATGTCGCGGAGCCCCCGAGCCACGCTACGGGCGTTCATCTGAGCGCCTATGAGTGAGGTGTGCGTATGGTCATTATTGAAATATTTCGAAGCTTTCTGCTTGCTCTTGGCCTCATCCTTTGAGGCGAACTTCTTGTCGAGGAAATCGGCAGAGATATTGTGCACATCGACGAAGGCAACGCCCGTCTGCTCGACCACCTCACGATACCACTTGCCATAGGAGTCGTTGCGACGCTCGATCCTGCCGCCAGGCCACTCGTTGCGCGGCGTGAGCGAGAGCAGGATAGGCGTGGCACCTTTCTCACGGGTGTCGTCGATCATCTTCTTCAGATACCAGCCGAAGCTGTAGACCAGTTCGTAGCGACCTTCCTTCTCCATCTGATAGACATGGCAGGTGTCAGCCGTTCCAGGGATGACGCCACGTTCCTTCACATCGTTGATGGGACAGATATCGTTATGGCCAAACTGGAGGAGTACGAAGTCACCAGGCTGGAGGGCATTATAAACGCGCTCCCAGCGGCCCTCACGGATATAGCTGCGCGTAGAACGGCCTGCCATCGCCACATTTTCCCACGTGATCTTCAGGGGGTCGAAGATGATGCCTGCCTGCGAGCCCCAACCCCACATGCCGTCTGCGTCCTTGTCCTTGTTCTTCACCGTCGAGTCGCCTGTGATAAAGACCATCGGCTTACCTGCCTCACGACCTTGTCCGTAGGCAGGCAACTCTACGTTGACCATCATCGCCTGAAGGGGTTTCAACTGAGGGTTCGACGAGTAGTAGATACCCTCTGCGGCAGAGCGCGCGTTGAGCTCGGCACCATAGGCGGAGGTGTGGATATGGTCGCCATGGAAATGGTACTGTTCCTTCCAATGGCTAAAGCCGTCGAGCTTCGCACCAGAGATCTCGTTGAGGTCTACGAAGGGGACACCTTCCGTGGCTGCGACATAGGCAGCCCACTGGGTCTGTGGCTTACGCACAATAAGCCCCTTCTGGTCGTAGGCATCGCGAGGTGTAAGTGACATCAGAATGGGATTGGCACCTGCCTGACGGATCTCACGGATGTAACAACGCAAGTAATGGCCATAGCTATAGACGGTATCAGGAACCTGTTTACGCAAGTTATAGCCTACGATCATCGTATCCTCTGCCACACCGTCGATGACCCCACGAGCCCGCTTGGCGTCGAAGAAGTCGGCATGGTCGTTATGGCCGATGCTCACAATCACCCAGTCGCCTGGCTTCAGGGCCTCGCGCACGGCTGGCCACAGGTCGGTGTAGAAGTTACGGGTCGACATACCGCCTAAGGCCTGGTTCTCAACGGAGATCTTGCGCCCGTCGAAGTATTTGTTGGCATAAAAACCCCAGCCCCACTGTCCGTTGGAGCCGTTGCCCATCGTACCGTTGCGCATGGTGGAGTTGCCTATCAGGAATAGCACAGGGTTAGCGCCCTGCCTGGTGGATCCCGGAGCCGGACGGTTCATCAGCGCCTTCGCAATGGAGTCAGGGGTATTGTCGATAACTTTCTCCTCCGTCACAGGCGTCGGCAGGTTGTCGAATGTCTGACCCACAGAAATGAGGAGTGAGAAATGTAAAGTAAAAAATAGAAGCAGTAGTTTTTTCATATCTATCATGTTCAATGTTCAATCATCAATGTTCAATCATTAATCTCCCTACGGTTTCATAAATACAAAATAGACGGCAGCCACCAGACAAAGGGCTGCTGCAGCGTGATTCCAGTGGAACTGCTCGTGCTGGAATATGAAGTTCGCGATGACGGCGAAGACCACCAACGAGATGCACTCCTGGATGACCTTCAGCTGCACAAGGTTGAAAGGACCGCCATTATCGACGAAACCCAGACGGTTAGCAGGCACTTGACAGCAGTACTCGAAGAAGGCGATCATCCATGAAAAGGCAATCACCAGATATAGAGGCCAGTTGGTGGAAACGCCAGACTGCTGGAGGCGCAAGTGACCATACCAGGCGAAAGTCATGAACACGTTGCTCATGATGAGCAGCAGAATCGTATAAAGTCCGTTTGTCATATCATCAATCTTTTTCTGCTTTTGACGCTGCAAAATTACGACTATTTTTTGAAAATACCATCACCGAATGGAAAATATTAGCTTGATAATAATCAATTATGCCTGAAACAGATTGCACAAAAAGGCCAAAGTGTGCACAATTTGGCTGATTTTGTGCAATTTATTTGGCTGTGTGCGCAAAAAGTCTTACCTTTGCAGCCGATTTTGCAAAAAGGATATCATTTTTACACATTATTAATAATAATATGGCTTTAAAGATTGTTGTTCTGGCCAAGCAAGTGCCAGACACCCGAAATGTGGGTAAGGATGCAATGACTGCCGAAGGAACGGTGAATCGTGCTGCCTTGCCCGCCATCTTCAATCCAGAAGATTTGAATGCCTTGGAACAGGCCCTTCGCTTGAAGGAGCAGAATCCTGGCTCAACAGTAGGAATCCTCACGATGGGTCCTCCACGTGCAGGTGAGATTATCCGTCAGGGACTTTATCGTGGCGCTGATACAGGTTGGTTGTTGACCGATCGTCTCTTCGCTGGTGCTGATACCCTCGCTACATCTTATGCGCTGGCTACGGCCATCAAGAAGATTGGTGATGTGGACATCGTGATCGGTGGTCGTCAGGCTATCGATGGTGATACCGCTCAGGTTGGTCCTCAGGTGGCTCAGAAGCTGGGCCTCAACCAGGTGACTTACGTTGAGGAAGTTAAAGGAGTTGAAGAAGTTGAAGGAGTTAAGAAGGTTACCGTGAAGCGTGTGATCGACGGTGGTGTGGAGACTGTAGAGGCTCCGCTGCCTGTGGTGCTCACCGTGAACGGAAGCGCTGCCCCCTGTCGTCCGCAGAACGCCAAGCTGGTGATGAAGTACAAGCGCGCTACCTGTCCGATGGAGCGTCCTGCCGAGGGTACACCATACGACTATCTGTACGACGAGCGCCCTGAGCTGACACTGAACCAGTGGAGCGTGGCCGATGTCGATGGCGATGTACAGCAGTGCGGTCTGAATGGCTCGCCCACCAAGGTGAAGGCCATCAAAAACATCGTGTTCCAGGCTAAGGAGTCGAAGACTTTGACGGCTTCTGATGCTGATATCGAGGGTATGATCAAAGAATTGTTGGAAGAGAAAATTATTGGTTAAGAGATATGAACAACGTATTTGTATATTGCGAAATAGAAGGTACTCAGGTACAGGAAGTATCTCAGGAGCTGCTGACCAAGGGTCGCAAGCTCGCCAATGAACTGAAGGTTGAACTCCACGCCGTTGTTGCCGGTACTGGCATCAAGGGTAAGGTTGAGGACCAGATTCTGCCTTACGGTGTCGACAAACTGTTTGTGTTCGATGCCAAGGATCTGTTCCCTTACACCTCAGCTCCCCACACCGACATCCTCGTGAACCTCTTCAAGGAGGAAAAGCCTCAGATCTGTTTGATGGGTGCTACCGTGATTGGTCGTGACCTCGGCCCTCGTGTAAGCTCTTCGCTGACCTCTGGTCTGACTGCTGACTGCACAGAGCTGGAGATTGGCCCGTATGACGATGCCAAGACCAAGACCCACTACGACAATCTGCTCTATCAGATTCGTCCCGCTTTTGGTGGTAACATCGTGGCCACCATCGTGAACCCCGACCATCGTCCTCAGATGGCTACCGTCCGCTCTGGTGTGATGCAGAAGGCCATCTATGAGGGTGACTGCAAGAAAGAGGTGGTTTATCCTGAGGTCAGCAAGTATGTAAGCCCTGAGGCCTTCGTTGTGAAGGTGCTCGACCACCACGTGGAGGCTGCCAAGCATAACCTGAAGGGTGCGCCCATCGTCGTGGCTGGTGGTTACGGCATGGGGTCTAAGGAGAACTTCGACCTGCTGTTCGACCTGGCAAAGGTGCTGCATGGTGAGGTTGGTGGTTCTCGTGCTGCTGTGGATGCTGGCTGGCTCGATCACGATCGTCAGATTGGTCAGACGGGTGTTACCGTTCATCCGAAGGTGTACATCGCCTGCGGTATCTCTGGACAGATTCAGCACATCGCTGGTATGCAGGACTCTGGTATCATCATCTCCGTCAACAGCGATCCCGATGCCCCCATCAACCGCATCGCCGACTACGTGATTGTTGGTACCGTAGAGGAGGTAGTTCCCAAACTCATTAAATACTATAAGCAAAATTCGAAGTAATTATGGCAAACTATTATAGCGATCATCCTGAGATCGGGTTCTACTTGAACCACCCCCTGATGGCTCGTATCGTTGAGCT
>JAEETC010000330.1 GCA_016286585.1 Prevotella sp.
TTTTCGTCACTACCAAGGTCTCTACAGGCATAATGCGCAATGGCAGTGAGGCAGTGCGCCAGTCTATCGACGAGAGCCTCGCCAGATTGAATACCGGCTACATCGACCTGCTTCTGATTCATTGGCCCGTGAAGGACTGCGTAAAGCACACCTGGCAGGTGATGGAGGACTACGTGCGGCAGGGCAAGGTGCGCTCCATCGGTGTGAGCAATTTCAACCGCCACCATTTGGATGACCTGCTATCATACGCGGAGATACGCCCCGCCGTCAACCAAATAGAGGTGCACCCGCTGATGACGCAGGAGGAGAACATCGCCTACAACCGCTCGCTAGGCATTCAAGTCGAGGCCTGGGGGCCTTTCGGACAGGGCGACATCGACGTCATCGGGCATCCGTTCTTGCAGTCGCTGGCCGCGAAATACCAGAAGACATCCTCGCAAATCGTACTCCGTTGGATTGTGCAGCGCAACCTGATTACCATCCCCCGTGCTAAGCCCAACCACTTCAAGGAGAATCTGGACATCATGGCCTTCTCGCTCTCCGACGACGACATGCAGGCCATCAGCGCCCTGAACCAGAACCTGCGTTCGAATGCGCTCAACGACCCAGAGACCTTCCCGTGGTAAAAACTAATAAAACTATCAGATATGAACACAAAGACATTATTGGTACTACTTCTATGTGGTGTATGCTTTGCTTGTAATGCACCGCAGCAGGACGGGAAGAAAACAGAATTAACAAATGAGAATAAGAATATGACAAACGGAGAATTAAGGGAAAAACTGGCTTTGGCACTGGAGGATATGAAGGCCAAGGCCATTGAGATGGGTATTGAGGGTGTGGCAACAGCCTCGGTTCTTAACAGTGGTGATACGGTCGACTGGATTGGCGAAATGAAGGTTGTGGGCTCGTACTGCAACAGGAAAGACGGCTATAATTTGGTGGCCGTGGCTTGGTCGAAGTGCGGCGAGGTGATTGCCACCCATGCCGACAGCGGTGATCCTAATCACCAGACGATTACGGGCGAACTGGGTTATGCTGGTGGTGCCTACGACGAGTATGAAGGCTGCAAACTGGCTTTCGCCTTCAGCGGAGCAACGTCTGAAGAGGATCTGGTCGTATCCAAGTACGGCATCGAGAAGATGAAGGGCTACATCGCCGGCAGGCAGGAGACTGACACGACCACCACGTTCAAGCCCTTGGTAACACCGCTAAAGAAGGAGCAGTTCATACAGGTGACCATCGTGGTCAATGACATCCGGAAGGCCGCCAAAGCCTGGGCCGCTCTGCTGAACGTACCGGAGCCGGAGATCTGGACGAACCATCTGGAGAGCAACGGCGAATATCCCTATACTTACCGCGGCCAGGCCGACAAACCCTGCGACCTGCAGATGTGCGTCATCGAGATGGGCAACTGGGTGCTGGAGCTGCATCAGATCGACAACAACCCCAGCACCTTCCGCGAGTTTATTAACAAGCACGGCCAGGGCGTCCATCACCTTGGCTTCGAGGTAGGCGATGCCCGAGACGAGGTCATCCGCGAGCTTCAGGAGATGGGCTTCGACACTGGCCGCACCATCGGTATTTATCCCGGCAGCAGTTGGACGATTGTGGACAGCGAGGACGTGCTGGGTGTGAACCTGAACATCAAACCAAAGCGATAGATATGCGAGTAATCATCCTTAATGGCAGCCCGAAGACTCACGGCAATACGGTGACGGCGCTGCACGAAGTGGAGCGGACGTTGCAACAGCAGGGTATCGAGACGGAGTGGATGCACGTGGGGCACCTGCAGATTCACGGCTGCATCGCGTGTAATAAGTGCTGGACGACGGGCGTTTGTGCCTTTGGCGACATAGTCAATGATATTTCGGTGAAAATGCGTGAGGCCGACGGGCTGCTCATTGGTTCGCCCGTCTATTTCGCGTCGCCCAACGGCACGCTGCTGTCGCTGCTCGACCGCCTGTTTTATTCCAACCTGCATACCGATTGGACGATGAAGGTGGGAGCTTCGGTGAGCATCGCCCGCCGTGGTGGCGCCACTGCGACGATGGACGTACTGAACAAGTATTTCCTGAAAACAAACATGCCCGTCGTGCCCTCGCAGTATTGGAGCATCGC